>DODG01000251.1:0-1048 GCA_003509065.1 Acidobacteriota bacterium | reverse complement strand
ACTATCCCAATTATTCCAGCTAGCCCTAAAGCTCCAGCAGCTTGCATCTCTCCATAACCAGCAAGTACGAAAAATGCGAGTATATGAAGATGTGTCATCTGATGGGATACCGACGCCGCTGACCTAGAAAGCAGAAGCAACCAGACCGTGGGTTCATTTACTGCACTGAACGTCTCGGGGCTATCTGACACCGAAACAGGCTCTTCCGTCGTCACTTGGGTAAGCATCTCAGATGGGTTGTCATAGCTAGTATTTGACTGGGGTGAATCTATCCCGTTTGTGTTAGTTCCAGCATGAGGAGGGTTACGTTGCAGTAAAAAATTCAAAGGGACCGTCATCAGGAAAAACACAAGTCCTACAACCTGAAAACCGGTTCTTAGCCCGTAATTAGTAATAGTGTACTGAGCCAACGGTGTTATGACGGCTTGACCTGCTGGATTCCCAGAATCAGCAAGACCTAACATAACGCCTTTAGATTTGGGGAACCATGGGGCCAATACCGCTGTGCCTGAGAAGGAGCCTATGGCTGTATGACCAAGAGTGGCTATGAAGCTGTAAAAAATAAATATCTGCCACGTATGACTGGCCAGGCTACTTCCCCACCACCCGATCAATATGACAGTACCTGCGATCGGGAACATGTACCTGGGGCCGATCCGATCAAGGATTTTGCCTATTATTGGCGCAGCAAATCCACCAACAATACCTGACAATGAAAAAACCGCCGAGGTCATAGCAGCGCTACCACCGAAGCTCTGCCTTAAGGCAGGAAGAAGTACGGGTTGGGTATTTCTAACACCTCCTTCAACAAATAAATTCCCAAATATTAAACCTAATATTACCCAGCCATAATTAAGTTTTTTACTTCTATTTCTCTTCATCGATAGGATATTACTACCTGTGCACGTCGGACGGAATCAGACCACGCACTCGGTGGGGATAACGTACTTATATCGTTATTCCGATTGCCGTGGCGGTGTGAAAAAGCTGAACTTCGATTTTTTATACACGTTATCTTTGGAACCGGTGAGAACGTAACGGTAAATGC
>DODG01000208.1 GCA_003509065.1 Acidobacteriota bacterium | reverse complement strand
GAGATGGATTCTATTCTTGAAATGCCGTTTACTCAGGTCCAACGCAAGCTAGGATTGAAGCGAGCAGTAGTTCTTGGTCGACCGAAATCATCAGCATTAGGGTGGTATTTTCGGCAGGCAGCGATCGATGGCATGGTTGATCCATTTTTTCTTGAAATTTTGATCAACCCGGAGGTCTTGCCATTTGAGCGCCCATATGTGGTGGCTCATGAATGGGCACACCTAGCCGGTTACGCCGACGAAGCCGAGGCGAGTTTTGTTGGATGGTTAATTTGTCAGACTGGGGGTGTCGCTACTCAGTATTCTGGGTGGCTACAGCTCTTTACTCAGCTGTTAGGGCATTTACCAGCCGAACAGCGCGTGTCTTTAACTGGATCCCTAGGGGACGGTCCTCGAAGTGATCTTCAAGCGATTTCTACTCGGGTTAGTCAGGCGACTCCGTTTATTCGTCGGCGGTCAGCGCGGATCTATGACCGATTTTTGAAGGCCAATCGAGTATCTGAAGGAATTGCCAGTTACGGCGGGGTTGTTGATCTTGTCTTGGGGATCGAGTTCGGTCGCTGAGGACATTAAGGATTGACGAAACATAGATGAATATTTGGTATCATGTTCTGTTTTCCTGGTGAAGTCGTCATGGGTTATCATGAGAAGTTGTGATTATCGTCGGCTGACCTGGCTTGAGGGCTGATTCTTTCTTGGAGATTGAGGTAGAAATGAAGGCAAGCAAGAGGTTTGGATGTGCGCTCGTGGTTACAACGCTGTGTCTGGTGCTCTCGTCATGCGGCGGCGGACCGACCGGGCCAGAATTTACGCGAGCGGATGGCGAAGCTTTTCGGCAAATCGGTGAGCAGTGGTCGACAGCTTTTAATGCTGGGGATGTCGAGTCTCTGGCAAGTATGTTTGCTGGGACCGGCGCAGTAATGCCACCGAATTCGTCGACTGTTCGTGGTCACGAGTCGATAACGGGGTACTACACGCAGATGTTCAACGAAGGTGAGCGTAACCTGGAAGTTGAAATTTCTGAAGTGGGCGGCGAAGGCGATCTTGGTTATGTATCAGGTACATTTCTGAATATCACGCAAATACCTGTTCAGGTGGACGATGATGAAGGTGAAGCGGAAGAAGATGCTGTAGATCAAGAGGAGGCTGAAGCTGCCGAACCTGAAATGCAGCAAAATCGTGATCGGGGAAAGTTTGTCATTATCTTAAAAAGGGGGCTCGGAGGGGTTTGGAAGTTTGAGAGTTTCATCTGGAATAGTGACTTACCGTTACCCGTCGCTTCATTACCGGAAGTTGGAAATTAGCGCTCGTGTCGACACTTAATGCTTACAGACTCATCGCAACGGTGAGGGGCGGCGCCACGAATTCGCCTGTGGCCGCGAGGAAGTATACTTCGCTGGACGATGCGCGTGAGGCTTCAAAGCAGTTGATGCATGACAATAACCGCGTCATTCGTGTGATGATTGTTGCCGATCAAGAGTCGTCGCGTTTTGTGGAATGGATCGAGCGCTCGTAAAAAGTCACGCAACTTAATTATTGCTAGCGCACGCGTTAATCTCTTCTGGTCGGAGTATCAGCAGGATTTCGTTTTTACACATTGGACGTTTGCAACGCCAAGGGTGATGGTCGGCCCTTGGTCTGATTATGATTTGGTGTAAATAGCTATGATCAAACTTGAGCAACTGACGAAGGCTTACGGTGATCGAAACGTCGTGGATCAAGTTTCTTTCACAGTCAAACGCAGTGAACTTGTGGTTTTATTGGGGACTTCTGGCTGTGGGAAGACCACTACGCTCAAGATGATTAATAGACTCATCGAACCGACGGCGGGGTCTGTGTGCATCGATGGGGTGGACACCAGTCACTTTGAGCGGTATGAGCTCCGTCGAAAAATTGGTTATGTCTTTCAGCAAGTCGGATTGTTTCCTCACATGACCATTACAGAGAACGTGGGTGTCACATTGTCTTTGCTCGGTTGGTCAGACACGCGTATCCACAAGCGGGTGGCGGAAGTGTTGGACCTGGTCGAACTCGATCCAGAGGTGATGCGTAATCGTTATCCAACGACGCTCTCTGGTGGAGAACAGCAGCGCGTCGGTTTTGCTCGGGCTCTTGCTGCCGAACCATCGCTCATGCTTTTAGACGAGCCATTCGGTGCGCTCGATCCAATTACCCGCGATCGATTACAGGTATCGTTTTCTCGCATCAAACAGCAATTGAGTTTAACCGCCATCTTTGTTACTCACGATTTCACAGAGGCTCTTGTTCTCGCCGACCGGATTGTAGTGATGCGTGAAGGGTGCATCGTGCAGATAGGGACACCTCGAGACCTCATAACGAAACCGATTGATGGATTCGTTAAGCGGATGGTGAGTACACCCATCAGGCAAGCGAAAATTGTAGAAGCCTTACTGGCGTCTGGTGGTGTCGTGTGATGGAGCAGCTGGCAGTGTTGCCAGCAAATCTCACGGGGCACCTCCAGTTGACCTTGGTAGCGATGTTTCTAGGTGTAGCTATCAGTGTGCCACTGGGTATCATTGCAGCGCGTGTCGGATGGCTTCAACAGTTTGTGTTGGGGGCGGCAGGCATCGTGCAAACCATTCCGAGTTTAGCGCTGTTAGCCATTATGGTGCCGATCCTTGCGGCCATTAATCTACAGAGCATTGGTTATCTTCCCGCAATCATCGGACTAACGTTGTACAGCACGCTTCCAATTTTGCGCAACACAGTCATCGGAATCACTGGGATTGATACGGTTTATACCGAGGCAGCTCGGAGCGTTGGAATGACGCCGATTCAGCAACTGTGGCGGGTCGAGTTGCCATTAGCACTGCCAGTTATTGTCGGCGGCGTCCGGACGTCCACTGTCTGGGTGGTCGGCATGGCGACACTTTCAACACCAGTGGGTGCAACAAGCCTGGGTAATTACATTTTTAGCGGCTTACAGATGCGAAACTATACGGCTGTTCTCGTTGGCTGTGTCGTTGCAGCCTTGCTCGCGCAGCTTCTAGATACCTTGATTCGATGGTTGGAGCAGGGTGTCCGTACACGGAAGCGAGTGCCAGTCGTTGTCGCGCTCCTTTTCTTTGGTGCACTTTATAGCTGGGCTGGAGCATCCTTGATACCAAGATTGTTCGAGAGTGATACACGACCGATTACGATTGGGTCCAAAACATTCACGGAGCAATACATACTGAGCGAAATCTTAACTAGACAGATTACTGCTCGAACTGGTCTTGAAACGACCGTTGTGTCATCACTTGGATCCACTGTTGCATTCGATGCTCTACGTGCTGGCGATCTTGATGTCTACGTGGACTATTCGGGAACGATCTGGGCGACGATTATGGGACGTGACGCCACCTCGCAAAATCGAGACGATGTTCTGCGCGAGGTCGACCGCGTGCTTGCTGATGCGTACGATGTTCAAGTCGTCGGTCCTGTAGGATTTGAGAACACCTATGTTCTAGCGATGCGAAGAGACGATGCTGCTACTAAAAACATTCGACGCATCAGCGATCTCGTGCGACACGCGCCTCGTCTTGTCATGGGTGGAGATTACGAATTCTTTGGTCGCCCGGAATGGACGTCACTACGCGATCAGTACGCTCTTGAGTTTGAAAGCCGGCGTACCATGGATGCATCCTTGATGTATCAAGCGTTGGCACAGTCAGAAGTTGATGTGATTAGTGCGTTTTCGACGGATGGTCGGATTTCCACATTTGACTTAACCATGCTTGAAGACGACTTGTCTGTTATTCCTCCCTACGATGCGATTATTCTTGTGAGTGATCGATTGCGAATTGAGAATCCGAAAGTTGTGGAAGCGCTAGCCGACCTTGTAGGAACGATTGATGCTGCTCAGATGCGTGATATGAATTTGGCTGTTGATCGAGAAGGGCGAACACCGGCTGCAGTCGCTGCTGATTGGCTTAGTGTTCTACCACTAGCACCTCCTAGGTAAAGATTTCTAGCTGATCTGAACGCATATTAACTAACGTGCTATTTGATGCCACTCTAGGATTGCCTGCTTCAAGTAGAAACGTCCTATTTAACTAAGATGTTTTTGGTTTTGTCAGTTTTCCGTGCATGTGCACTGTTCCTCCGTTAAGCTAAGCGTGTAAAAATTTTTTTTGTGAGAAATGACTCGGATGTTCGAATTGGCGTTATGCGACGTTACTTTTTAACTTTTTGTTTTATAGCTACGGTCTGTGGGGCGTGCACCGGTGAAAGTGCTGACAAGAGTGTCAGCCTTGAGGAGTCACGCTTACGTATCGCAGTTGTTCCGAAAGGCACAACGCACGATTTTTGGAAGGCGATTCATGCCGGCGCTCTAAAGGCTGAGGAAGAGTTGGGGAACATTACCGTCATTTATCGAGGTCCGGAACGTGAAGACGACCGTGATCAGCAGGTTTCCCTCGTACAGAATTTACTGACGGGTTCTGCGGATGCAATTGTGTTGGCTCCGCTAGATGAAAACGCGTTATTGCCCGCGGTGCGTTTAGCAACACAGTCTGGCATTCCAGTGATTATTATTGATTCTGGTCTTGCTGGTGAAGTTGGGCAAGATTACATTAGTTATGTGGCCACCGACAACCACGAAGGTGGGCGCCTTGCAGGTCGTCATATGGGCGAGTTGTTGAACGGTGAGGGCCAAGTGTTGCTGTTACGTCATGCCGAAGGTTCGGAGAGCACGATGCGGCGGGAGGAAGGGTTTGTCGAAGCCTTAGGCGAGTTTCCTAATGTTGAACTCATTGATCCGAAACGGTATTCGGGAGTAACCACAGCAACCGCTCAAGTGGCAGCTGAAAATTTATTGACTTCTTATGACAAAGTCGACGGGATCTTTTGTGCCAATGAATCTTGCACGTTTGGATTGCTTTTGGCTCTCCGAAGCCGTGGTTTGGCCGGGAAGATCCGTTTTGTTGGTTTTGATGCTAACGCTGAATTAGTCGAAGCGCTTGGCGAGGGCGAACTGGACGGACTCGTTGTACAGGATCCAATGGCGATGGGCTATTTAGGTGTGAAAACAGCTGTTGCGCATTTGGCATCTGAGTCCGTTGAGCTTCGTCAGGACACTGGCGTGCGTTTGGCAACCCGTGAAAACATGCATGATCCCGACATAGCACAGCTTCTAGCCCCAGACTTGTCACGCTATCTCGAACAATGAATACGGTTCGACATCACGTAGACGATTCCCCTCGTCTAAAAATGTCCGGCATAGTAAAACGGTTCGGCGCAACTCTAGCGCTTGATGGTGTCGACCTTTATCTTGAAAGTGGTCAAGTGCTCGCTCTGGTTGGAGAAAACGGTGCGGGTAAGTCGACCCTGATGAAGATTCTTTCAGGCGCGATTCAACCTGACAAGGGTCAGATAGCAATCGACGGTGTGCCGTTTGAAGCCGTTGACCCGTTGACGACTCGGTCAGCTGGAATTGCAATGATCTATCAGGAATCGACAGTGGCGCCGCATTTGACTGTGGAGGCAAATTTGATGCTCGGTGTGGAGCAACACTGGGCAGGCTTCATTCGACCGACGGTTCTTCGGCGTCGCATTATTGAGATTTTCGCAAGGCTCGGACGGTCTGATATTCGAGGCGATATCTTGACGGCCGATCTGTCACCCGCAGATCGGCAAGTTGTAGAAGTCGCCCGTGCGCTTTTGATTGACGCCAAGGTGATCGTTATGGACGAACCGACGAGTAGTCTTGGCTTCACAGAAATTGAACGTCTGTTCGAAATCATTGCTGAGTTACGTCGTCATGGTGTGGCGATTGTGTACATCTCTCATTTTCTTGAAGAGGTGCAGCGTGTGGCCGATCGTTACATTGTCTTGCGTGACGGTTGTGTAACCGGTGTTGGTAATACCGCAGATGTTTCGGTTGCGGAGCTCATTGAATTAATGATTGGTCGGAGATTGCCGGACATGTTTCCAACCACATCACGAACGTTTGGTGATCCGCTATTAGTCATTGAAGGTTTAACCGGCAATGAACCCGTCGAAGATGTCGATCTGACTCTGCGGCGAGGAGAAATTCTTGGGATTGCAGGTCTGGTTGGAGCAGGTCGTACGGAGTTACTCCGAGCACTCTTTGGGCTTGATAGAATCCGATCAGGGAATGTGACGATTCGGGGGCAGACCGAAACCAATGTGAAGATCACACCAGCTGATCGGTTATCGCAAGGTGTCGGGTTACTCAGCGAAAACCGCCAGACAGAGGGATTGGCTTTAAACCTTTCAGTTACACAGAATATGTTGCTCAGTCGCTTGCAGCCTTTTGCCCGTTGGGGGTGGCTGGATACCCACAAGATGAGTGTGGCGGTTACCACTTGGGTAGAACGACTACGTATTCGGGTTGCACATGTGGATCAGGCGATCGCGCACCTCTCGGGGGGCAATCAACAAAAAGTGGCATTTGCTAGACTCTTACACCACGATGTGGATGTACTGTTTCTCGACGAACCTACTCGTGGGATTGATGTTGCGAGCAAAGCGCAACTGTACGCTTGGATCGATCAACTGGCCAGTCGAGGTAAAGCGATCTTGCTTGTGTCGGACTACATACCGGAATTGCTTGGCGTCTGTGACCGGATTGCGGTAATGCATCGCGGTCGCTTACGAGCCATAAGGCCAACCAAACAGTGGACTGAGCATGAGATAGTCACCGTTGCGTCAAGTGGAGAGGAAACTGTCGTATGATGAATTTGATGCAGCAGTGGTTGCCACGGCGAACTGCGCTCAGAAACTTGGCGCCAGTTTTGAGTCTAGTGGCAGCAGTTTTATTTTTTTATGCGATTCCGCCACATCCTGGTCTGACCCTCTTCGATTTACGCCTCGTTGCAGTTCACGCGATGATCGTGGGTATTGCCGCCATGGGCATGACGTTTATTATCATCAGCGGTGGCATTGACTTATCAGTGGGATCAGCCATTGCGCTCGTAAGTGTCGCGACTGCCATAGTTCTTGAACGTGGGGGAGGGCCTGTCTTTGCTCTCAGTGTAGCCCTTGGCGTTGGAGCTGTCTGTGGCTTGTACAATGGTTTACTGATTACCATACTTCGACTACCACCTTTTATCGCAACGCTTGGGACTCTCGGCTTCTATCGTGGTGTGGCGAAATGGATGTCAGGGAGCATTCCAATTACTGCACCGACTCAAGGACTGGAAGCGTGGGTGAGTCCCATTCCGACACCACCAATCTTTATTTTCGCCCCTGCAGTCTGGTTGATGTTAGCGCTAGGGTTGTTTTTGGTAGTCGTGTTGCGCTATTCGATTCTTGGCCAACATGCTTATGCAATCGGGTCGAATGAGGCAACGGCCAGACTTTGCGGTGTAAGGGTCGCTCGCACAAAGGTTGCGATCTATGTACTTGCAGGGCTGCTTACTGGTTTGGCAGGTTTGATGCAGTTTGCCCGCCTTACGCAAGGCGATCCCACCGTAGCTATCGGGTTAGAGTTAGACATTATTGCCGCAGTAGTGATTGGAGGTGGGTCGCTCTCCGGTGGACAAGGTTCAATTCTTGGTACGCTGACTGGAGCTGTGTTAATGGCATATCTTCGAAACCGAAGCACGGTGCTCGGATGGCCAAATTTCGTTGAGGAAATGATAGTTGGACACATCATTATCGTGGCAGTGGCAGTCGATCGATGGCGGGGCGGTAAAGCAAACTGATCGTTATCGTTATGAACTGCGTAGAGTTCGGTCGTCGCTGTAGTAACGACCGGACCCTACGGCTTTCGCAGTGAAAGATAACCGAACGCGCTATCTTGGCTGTTCTAGGTACTTGAGGAGTTCACTATCAGTCCCCAGCATAAAGAATGTTGACGCATCCATGGTTTGCTCATAGGTTTCGAGTGATTTTGTGAAGGCGTAAAAATCTGGGTCTCGGTTATAGGCTTCACCGTAGATACTGGTCGCTTCGGCATCTGCAGTACCACGCAGCTCTTCTGCCGTCCTATATGCTTCTGACTGAATCTGAGCGAGATCGCGTTCACGTTCACCTGAGATCCTGGCAGATTCACCCTGACCTTCTGAACGAAATTCCGCTGCGATTCGCTGGCGTTCAGCGATCATTCGTGCGAAGACGTCCTGCTGGACTTCTGCCACGTAGTTGATGCGCTTGAGTCGAAGATCTAGTAGCTCGATCCCTAAATCCTCAGTTCGTCCTGCTGCACGTTCAAGAATTTCTTTAGCGATCTCCTGACGCCCCATCTGGATCTGATCCAAGATCGCAGTTTCTTCATCTGATTCTATCTGGACTGTGTCCGGATCACGGTTCGTACTGCGAACGATCTCGATCAAGTCATACCGGGCCACGGCGTTGCGAGTTTCACCGTCGAGAATGTCATCAAGTCGTGATTGTGCGCCGAGCTCATCTCGAAGTCGCTGGAAAAAACGAAGCGGATCAACGATACGCCATCGCGCGTAGGTGTCGACCCAAATGAAGCGCTTGTCTTTGGTCGGGACTTGGTTGGGACTACCGTCCCACTCTAGAAACCGTTTTTCAAAGTAGTTCGTTTGCTGCACAAACGGAATTTTAAAGTGAAGCCCTGGGTCAGTCACCGGTTCACCGGTTGGTTCACCGAATTGTGTAATGATGACTTGATTGACTTCGTGAACCTGATAGGTAGCGCTCGACAGAACAAAGAGCACTCCCAGAGCAATAATTACCTTGGTCATGGTGCTATTCGTCATTGTGCACCTCCTGATGGGGAAGTCGTGCTATTGCTGTTCGGTCCAGTTTTTAGAAGTCCGTCGAGTGGTAAGAGGGGCACGAGGCCATTCAGATCTTTATCCAGAAACACCTTTCCACCGACTTGAGGCAGGATCCGTTGCATCGTTTCGAGATAGAGCCGCTGGCGGGTCACATTCGGTGCTGTGCGGTAGGCGTTGTAGACGGCTGTGAAGCGAGCAGCATCACCTAGCCCACGGTTTACGCGGTCGAGCGCATAGCCTTCCGCTTGTAGAATCGCTTGCTCGGCTTCGCCACGGGCTCGGGGGATCACCGCATTGTACTCGGCCATAGCCTCGCTAATGAGTTGGTCGCGGTTTTGTTGTGCTTGGTTGACCTCGTCCCATGACGGTTTGACTGGATCCGGAGGATTGACGTCTTGCAGCACCACCTGTTCGACCGTCACACCCATTTCGTACTGTCCTACGAGTGCTTGGAGCTGTTGTTGAACCTGTGTTTCAATGTCCTGTCGGCCGATGGTCAAGACTTCCGTGACGGTACGGTCACCGACTGTCTCACGCATGACTGCTTCATTCATGGCCCGAAATGTTTCTTCAAGATTACGGACTTTAAAGAGAAACAGGTAGGGGTCTGAGACACGGTACTGCACAATCCATTCAACCACGGCTACGTTTAGATCGCCGGTGAGCATGACGGCCTCGTCTGCGAAGACTCGTTCGTCGAATTGGCTACGAACACCTGCCTCAAGCGTTCGGAAACCGAATTCCTGTTTGAGCTGACGCTGAATTGGGACCTTGAGTACTGTTTCGATGAATGGCATTTTCATGCGAAGTCCAGGTTCGGCGGTGCGCGAATAGCGGCCAAATTGCAGTACGACTCCAACCTCTTCAGGTTGAACTTGGTACAGCGTATTGGACAACGCCGCTAGAATTAGAATCACGGCAAGCCCCATCCCAATGGTCTTGCTTGGGATAGATGGGATTTGCAGGTTCCCTATATTGATAGTTTTGTCTTCCATGGTGACGTCTCCTTCGTATCTAGATATTCTAACTGTTTATGCTTTGTCGTGCTTGACTGTCTCTAGGAATTCTTGTTTTCAGGAGGTGTCACTATCGATACGATCCACTATGTACATTCAATAAAGTACTGTCTTAGCTCACAGAAATTATGAGAAGACAGACAAATGGAGTCTGGGAAGATTAAGACAAGAACCAGAGTAAAATGGCACATATTCACTTCTGTTGATACAAACTGTAAGATCGATAATCCATACTGGCTGACGTGGGCAGTATGCGATCAAAGCTACGATATACGCATGAGTCAAGTCCCTAGTCATCAGATTCAGTGGCCGGCACGAATTTACTACGATGGTGCCTGTCCTGTCTGCCGTGCGAGTGCGGCTTCAATACAAGTGCGGGATAAACATCAGCGACTCCAACTCGTGGATATTGCTACTGAAGAGTTTTCTCCTCAAATAGAAGGCATCACTCCAGTTGGTGTGAGACAAGAACTTCATGTGAAGTTGGCGGGCGGCCAGATATTAGCAGGCATTGATGCACTGTTTGTTATCGCCGAGGCTCTTCCCTCACTCGCTATATTGCGATGGCTGGGCTGGTTACCAGGCGTGCGATTCCTTGGGCGTCCATTCTATAGGTGGTTCGCCGCCCATCGGTACGCTCTTACAGGAAGTTGTTTTCGATCGCACTAAACGTGTACCGGTCACGTTGGTTGCGATTATGGTAAAGTTTTTATTAGACAGTAAATTGTGGTGCGGTATCAGTGATGTGCACCGATGAGTTACCTAACAATGATTAGAGAGGGCAGTGAATGCCAAAGTTAACTATTGAGGGATTTACAACGGTCGATGTTCCAGATGGGAAGCGATTAGTCCTTGCTATTGAGCAGGATGCCGGTGTGGATGTGCTGCACGCCTGTGGCGGCAACGCACGCTGCACTACCTGCCGTGTCGAATTCGTTTCGGGTGAACCCGATCGCTGGACTGAGGCGGAACATTCTTGTGTAGATCAGCGTGGATTAACGGGTGTGCGACTGTCATGTCAGATGCTCTGTGATCGAGACATGACGCTGAAGGTGATTAGCAGGCTGGAAGGTAGTGGTCGACCTGATCCAGGGCGAACACCCATGGACGAAATTACGCCTCCGGCTGACTGGAGAGATACTTAATCAGTTAGTGCGGTGAGTCGCCGTTAGCGCTCGTCATTGGTTTCGGTTGGTCTTAATTGTTCATCTAAGGCAGCAAGTGCACGCTCCAGCATCGTTCGATGCCCAGGTTGCGTAGCGTCTTCTAGATCCAACAAGGTCCTTGCGCGAGCCAGTTCCAACATGTTTTTTCTGGTGAGCGCAGTCTTTTCAGTCGCAGTGAGGGTTCGTTTCGACTGCCGTTGTCGATCTCGTAATGCTTCATCCTGCTGCGATTCAACTGCCTTGCTTTCCCAGCCTCTCGCCATAATTACAAACCTTCATAACTGCAGTTCAACAGATGGATATCAGCACTATTGCTCAGGTCCAGCTGCTGGCGTGGACTGAAGGCCCAAAGCTGTTGTTAACTCGCCGAGTTTCCGTTGCACCAATCTCAGGTTTCGAGGACCCATGCGTAGGGCCTGTTGTTGAACCGGAGCAAGTGCGGCGAGGGTTTCATCAGCGAATTCATAAGCAACTGTACGTGATAGGAGTGGGATTTCTCTCGTGATAATTGGGGTGCGCATGACGTACTCGATAGCTCGACTCATGGCCGCGTCAAAATCTCCTTCGGGGTAACCGAGTTCACGGTAAGCCTCGACAAGCAGGGGCTTCAGCTGTCGGTATAGCTCTCCACACCCTACGACGTCAAGAGAGTTAAACGCATCCACGAGCAGGTCATAACGCGCGTATCCGTCCGGATCGATGATGAGACGGGTCGAATCACCACTGATTCGAAACGATTCCCGTGGTGCCAATAGGGAAAGATGTCGAGATGGGGTGTCACCTTGTGCCATGTTTTCAACCGCAACCACGAAGGTTCGTATTAGCTCTTCGGTGGCTAACCACGCAGCTAGAGTTGGATGAGCCGATAACATTGCAACCAGTTCACGAACGAATGTGTCACTTTCGCTGAGAGCTGGCAGCTGAATCTCTTCTTCGGTTTCGGTCTCTGTATCGATCGCCTCGTCGCTCTCGTCAATTGTTTCGACAGTTAGTGGCGGCGGCGCCGGAGCTCGGGTGACGTAATAAGTCACAAGGGCACCGATCAGAACGACAGCAATGATGGCAACAATCTGCCAACGTTTGGTGTTCATACTTCCTAAGTCAGTCATGGCTCACTCTTATGTCAAGAAGGTTAATGTGGCGCGCTGGTTGCATTAGCCGAGTCATTGTACTTTGGTAGCCTATTGAACGTTTAGCTGATGATCAAGTACCACACGAATAGTACCTAAACCGCCTGGCCGTCGTGAATATCGAGCATCACTTATTATGACCTCGTACCCATTGGTTGTTTGTTCTACTTGGTAGGTTGGGAATCGCATCCAATGGCGAGTACCTTGGATGTGTGGCGCCCTCAATGCGGCTTGCACGACCGGACTTTTATCCCCAATCGCGATTGAAGGGGAGGTTGGG
>DODG01000325.1:3222-4092 GCA_003509065.1 Acidobacteriota bacterium | reverse complement strand
ACTAGAGAACAAGAAACCTATGACGCCTTCGGTCGCCGACAAGTGCAACCAACTAGAACCTACAGTGAGCGACAAGGATTTGTTTTAAGTCCGAAATTTATTTTCATAGACGGCCAGACAGGAACAGTCCTCTATACCGAGTCTCACCGAGAAGAAATTTTATATGACTCGCAACAGAACACACCTCCCCTGTCAGGGTTTTTTGAGTTAATGGATCGTATAATTCCAACTTTTCTCAGTTCCATGAGCACTCAGACAATTCGTGGATCACGAACATTGCTTAGATAATATTGAATGGCAGCAGCAAAACGCCGACGGATTGCAACAGGCAATTAGCAGCTATTTTCCAGAAATTGACCTTGAGTAAGTCGTATTCATGGCTGCGTTGCACCTGATTAAATTAGGTGTTAACCTAATAGATTCATATAGTTGATTATGATGCGTCTAGAGGAAGCTTCGATAATTAGAGCGGTGAGGAGTAGCAAGCTTGTACGCAATTATTAAAAGTGGTGGTCGGCAACTTAAGGTGGTACCTGGCAGCTTGATTACAGTGGACCGACTACCCGATGACCCTGGCCAGGAAGTGAGCTTCGATCGTGTACTGCTCGTCGAAAAAGACGGCGGTGAGATTGTGACTGGAACCCCTTATGTTCCTAATGCGAGCGTATTAGGAATTGTTGATGCTGAAACCCAAGGGCCAAAAATTCGTGTGTTCAAGAAAAAGCGTCGTAAGGGATACCGACGCACACAAGGGCATCGTAGTATCTTGACGCGCATTCGAGTCAAGGACATTATCGTTAAATAAACGTTCCGATGGGGCCTTGGAATCAGATTCGTCATGGCACATAAAAAAGGACAGGGAAGCTCTCG
>DODG01000325.1:0-2838 GCA_003509065.1 Acidobacteriota bacterium | reverse complement strand
GTGACTGGTGGCTCCATTCTTGTTCGGCAGCGGGGACGCCGATTCAGGCCGGGGCTGAATGTCGGCGTTGGAAAGGATGATACGATCTTCGCCAAGATTGATGGTCGTGTTCGCTTCCAAGATCACGGTCGGCGGGGTCGGGTCATTAGCGTGCTTCCTGCCGATTCCTGATTGACGAAAAGCATCCGTATCATTCGGTTATGATCCTAGGTTAATTTGGACTGCGTGCGAATTTCTTCATGTTCGTCGACGAAGTCGACATTCAAGTAACGGCGGGAGATGGTGGGCGGGGCTGTCTAAGCTTCCGACGCGAGAAGTTCATTCCGCGTGGAGGCCCTGACGGAGGTGATGGTGGAAACGGAGGCTCGATCTTCCTTGTCGCAAGTTCTCACGTTAACACTCTGATTAAATATCGCTTCCATCCAGAGCACAGAGCACGACGAGGTTCTCACGGCGCAGGTTCAAACCGCACAGGTCGTAACGGCCTTGATATTGAATTAGAAGTTCCATCCGGCACAACAGTCTTAGAGCAAATCAGCCAGGATTACCACCAACTCGTTGACCTGACGGAGGTAGGCCAGCGTGCCCTCATAGCACGAGGTGGACAAGGGGGTCGAGGTAACGCCCGCTTCGCAACGTCGACTAATCAAGCTCCTCGACGAACAGAACCTGGGCAACCTGGCGAAGATCGTCGACTAAAATTAAAACTAAGACTGTTGGCAGATGTTGGTCTTGTGGGGTTTCCTAACGTAGGTAAATCTACACTTATTGCGCGTCTCTCGGCTGCCAGACCCAAAATTGCAAATTACCCATTTACGACGCTATCACCCAATCTCGGCGTTGTGACACTGTCGGACGACCGGGATTTCGTCATGGCAGACGTCCCAGGACTCATACAAGGTGCGCACCGTGGACTAGGGCTCGGACAGCAGTTCCTGAGCCACCTCGAACGAACAAAAGTTCTCGTTCACGTAGTGGATGTGTCCTCGGCATCAGGACGAGATCCAGTTCATGATTTCGAAATTATCTGCCAAGAGCTTGAGCTGTTTATTCCACCTGCCACTGGAAAAAACGATAATCGACTGAGTGAACGGCCGAAGCTCGTGGTCGCTAACAAGATTGATGCGCTGGATGAACCCGATCGACTCGCCCGTCTGAGCAAAACCATGACCGAACGAGGAATCCCACTCTTCCCTGTTTCAGCCATAACTGGCGAAGGATTGTCAGCTCTAGTTGAAGCTCTTTGGCAAATGATTAAGCGATAGCCTTATGAACGATCAAACTAGAGTCGGTATTTTTGGCGGCACTTTCGATCCAATTCATTTTGGACACTTACAGGTGGCCACCATTGCACAGAGGGCCTTGCATTTGCATGATCTTCTGTTTCTACCATCCCACATACCTCTACACCGAGGCTCCCCCCCCGTTGCAAATCCTGAGCATCGTCTAGCAATGATCAAATTGGCATTGCAAAATCGAGCTGGTTTCCATGTATCGGAACTGGAATTGAGTTCACGAGAACCCTCCTACACTTCCAACACGCTGCGGCGACTCGCCAACCAAGGTTATACGTCCCAGCAACTGTTTTTTGTCATTGGAGCAGACGCATTCTCAGAAATCTCCACGTGGCGAGGTTATCCCGATATTCTAGATCAAGCACATTTCATAGTGGTTTCCAGGTCTGGACATTCAGTCGTGGAAATCCTTCGTCGTGTCTCGGGCTTAGATAACCGGATCAAAGAAATCCCGGAAGCCCCCGCATTACCCGTGGACATAATACAAATGAAATCACAAAACCCGACGGTCTTTTTTGTCCAAGCTTCGACTCCAAACATCTCGTCGAGCAGCCTGCGCCGTCAGATGGAGATCGGTGAATCCGTGGAGGGACTTATTCCCCCTGAAGTCTTGAACTACATCCGTCAACAAGACTTGTACCTATCATCGTCTGGAAAAAGACAGTTTTAATGCCCACTAAACAAAACGAACCGTTCATCACTAACGCGACAACTCACCTGCCGGAATCAGTTAGACGAGCTGTCAAGGCGATGCACGACAAGAAAGGTACTGACGTAGTGATCCTTGATTTTCGCGGGACTGAAGTCTTCACGGATTTCTTCGTCATGTGTTCTGGACAACACGTCAGACAAGTCAAAGCGATTGCAGACAGCGTCGCTACACACATGCGGACACAGGCCATTAAACCAACGCATGTCGAAGGTTACAATCGTGCAGACTGGGTATTAATGGACTTTTTTGATTTTGTAGTGCACATTTTTACCCCAGAAACTCGGTCCTTCTATTCATTGGAACGCTTATGGGCTAGCGGGAAACGTCTATGTGTTGACAACGATAAGGCTGGATGACGATTAGGAATCCTCGGCATGCACTTCGGAGTTACCCGTACTCAAGAGAGACGCAAGTCGTAACGCGACAGACGAAAAAACTTCCTCGGCAACATCTTCCTTAGATTGCTCACCATCCACACGTACCCACGTCTCTTGTAATTGCTCAAGATAGCTCTTGCGAACTCGACCAAGTAAAGCAAGGTCGCGCTCGTACCGATCGCGACCAATTGCCTTCCGCCGAGCTGCAGTCTCAGGCATGATGTCCAGAAGCACTGTCAGATTTGGCTCCGGTAAGAAGCGCTGAATATCAGTCAACCATGCAGGATCCAGATCTTGTGCTGTACCATAAGCAATGCTAGACGCCACATACCGATCACAGATGATTACAAGGCCGCCAGCCAACCATCGCTCGAGGTCGCTCCGACGCTCATATCTATTGGCGACGTAGAGCAATTGCATCACATCACTAGGGTAATCTCGCTCACCCTGCAGT
>DODG01000010.1 GCA_003509065.1 Acidobacteriota bacterium | reverse complement strand
TTGGCGAGATGTTGGACTGGAAGGTGGCTGGCGAGGAGGCTGTTCAGGTCCAGGCATGGCGCGATTATAGCGTGTGATGCCAATTATCGTGAATTAGGCAAGTTACTAACTGCCACCCCCGGTGGCAGCTCAAGTTGCATGTGATGTCATGTCTCCTCCCTTTAACCAGGAAATGACTGTCCGTCGTCATCAGATGGTGCGCGATCAGATCGCGAATCGAGGCGTACGTGATTTCCGTGTTTTGGAAGTGATGCGCCGTATTCCCCGACATGAGTTTGTTTCTGAGCCTTATCGCTCCCAAGCTTATGAAGATCGACCTCTACCAATCGGTGACGGTCAGACCATTTCGCAGCCTTACATGGTTGCGGTGATGACCGAGGCTCTCAGCGTGGGTCGCGGAGATCGAGTGCTCGATGTCGGTTCTGGCTCTGGATACCAAACTGCTGTGTTAGCTAGTCTTGCTGAGTTAGTCGTGGCAGTCGAACAGAATCTAGGTCTTGTCAAAGATGCACATGCTACGTTGCAACGAGTTGGGATTACGAACGTCTTGATGTGTGCTGGAGATGGAAGCGTGGGTGCATCAGAGCATCAGCCGTTCGATGCTATTCTCGTGGCGGCTGGTGCGCCATCAATTCCGAAACCACTACTCGCCCAGTTAAAGGATGGAGGTCGACTCGTTGTTCCTGTCGGGTCACTTTCGAGTCAGCGGCTCGTCATTGTTCGGCGTAATGGTGACCGTTATGTAGAAAGATCAGGATGCGGCTGTGTTTTTGTTCCATTGGTAGGTCAACATGGCTGGGAAGATTTCGGGAGTAAAATGACGTAAGCTTGTGGGTAACGATAGGTATCCGGAAGGTGCGGATACAGAACAGGAGTTTGATCGACATGCGTATTGCCTATCAAGGCGCGCCAGGGGCGTATAGCGAAGCTGCAGGACTCAAATATAAGTCGTCGGCTGACACGCTACCGTGCGAAACCTTTGAAGACGTATTTACTGCGGTTGAAAAACAAACTGCGACACATGGGATTTTGCCGATTGAGAACACAGTTGGTGGCACAATTCGTCGTAATTACGATTTACTGCTCAAATATGAGTTGCCAATTGTAGCTGAAGTGCATCTACCGATTGTTCATAATTTGGTGGCGCTTCCAGGAACAAAATTGGAGGATGTGAGGCGTATCTACTCACATCCACAGGCGCTCGCACAATGTGAACGGTTTCTTCGGTCATTGGAAAACATTGAGATCCTTTCGACCTCTGATACAGCTGGCAGTGCAAAGATGATTCAGGAGAAGCAACTGAAAAATGCGGCGGCTCTTGCCTCAGAGCGTGCATCGGAAGTGTTTGAGCTCGCTCTTCTTAAGTCTAGCGTCCAGGATTTCGAGGACAATATCACACGTTTCTTAGTCATTAGCCGCGAAGCTTTGACTGAAGGCAAACTTGATAAAACGACCATCGTTTTCACTGTACCCAACGAACCAGGTGGACTCTTCAAAGCCTTGAGTGTCTTTGCGCTTCGTGGAATCGACATGGGTAAGCTTGAGTCTCGACCAATTCCAGGTCGCCCTTGGGAGTTTCTGTTCTATGCAGATTTGCTTGCGGACCGACAGGAACTTCGCTGCGCGCGCGCGCTCATGAATTTGGCTGAGTTTGCCCCATATCTTCGGACACTCGGTTCTTATTCGAGTTGGAAGGATCCTGAAGCTGAAAGTGATTTAGCACTTGGTGCTGACGGACCGTCAACTGGCGATGTGCCTGCGTAGTTGTTTGTTCGATTATCGAATATGTTCTGGTATGGGATGTAAGCTGAGCCACCGTTTTTGCTATAAAGTTATTTTCTGAAAGTTGATTGAGTTGTATGACAGCACTGATTAAAACGATATATAACGAAAACCGGACTCGTCTCAAGATTGTCTTAGACCATCCGAAGGGGAACGTCATCACGACCGAGATGGCGGTGCAAGTGCGAACCGTTTTGGCGTCGTTGCAAGAAGAGCACTCACTGCGTATGGTTAGCTTCGAAGGGAGTGGTGGTGAGTTCAGTTTCGGTGCGAGCGTGCAGGAGCACGCGCCTGGCTTGGTTGAACGTATGTTGCCTGAAATGCACAGATTAATTGGAGATATGTTGGAGACTCCAGCTCCCACAGCAGCAGTGGTGAAAGGACGGTGCATTGGGGGAGGCTTTGAGCTAGCGCTAGCGTGTGATTTTATCTTTGCATCCGAGGAAGCTGTGTTTGGTATTCCCGAAGTCGCGTTGGCAGCCTTTCCACCCGCGGCGGCCGCGCTCCTTCCCCTTCGTGTTGGGCACGCCCATGCCAGCCGAGCCATCCTAACTGGCACGACAAGGCCCGCTAAGGCTTGGCACGAGATGGGACTCGTGACGCTTGTTGCACCAGATGCCGAACTAGATGAAGCTGTCGACGCGTGGTTTGATCAGTTCTTAGCAGTCCGTTCAGCAACAGGTCTTCGTCATGCTGTGACTGCTACTCGCATGGGACTTCGAGATAAGGTGAAGCGGATCCTGCCCGACCTTGAAAGACTGTATCTGAATGAACTGATGCGTACTACTGATGTCGTCGAAGCTGTGTCGGCTTTTCAGGATAAGCGGTCACCGCAGTGGAGCGACTAAGTTGCTCATCACACCGAGTTCTTGCTAGGTGACGTGCTCTCAACTGGATTGCCCGAGGGAATGTAATCGTAAACCTCGTCTGAAGGAGTGAATTCTATGACGTCGGATCGATTAGTACTGCGATTCGCGGTCGTCCTGATCGCGACTATAACTTTGTTCGGATTTCGCCAAGAGGTTGTTGTTGCCCAGAACATCCCATCACCGGAAGAATTCTTTGGTTTTCAAATGGGAGCTGACCGTAAATTAGCTCGATGGGACAAACTGGTTGAGTATTACGAAATTCTAGGACGTGAAAGTGATCGCCTCACGGTTGTAAATATGGGGCAGACAACACTCGACAATCCATTCATAGCGCTGTTTATTTCTTCACCAGATAATTTGACTCGTCTTGAAGCACTGCGCGAAATCAACGCCAAGTTGAGTGACCCGCGTGGCGTGCCTCAACAAGCAATTGAGCAGGCGATTCTTGATGGAAAGGTTGTTGTTGTTCAGTCGATGGGGCTGCACTCATCCGAGGTTGCCTCGAGTCAAATGGCCGCCGAACTAACCTATGACCTTGTTACCCGTACTGACGACGAAGTGACGCGCATTCTCGATGAGACCATCGCTATCATGATTCCGTCCTTCAATCCGGATGGTGAGATCATGGTCACTGATTGGTACAACGAAAACGTTGGCACGGAGTACGAAGGCGGTGGTCTTCCTTGGTTGTACCATCATTATATCGGGCATGATAACAACCGTGACGCGTTCCAACAGAATACTGTCGAGTCGCAGTATGGTGCCAAGATTTTGTTCCGCGACTGGATTCCGCAGGCCTACATTGACCATCACCAGATGGGTGCATACGGTGCCAGGATCTACGTTCCACCCTACGCTGAGCCGATCCGTCCAGAGGCCGATCCTCTGGTGTGGCGTGAAATGAGTTGGTATGGCGCACACATCGCCTATAAGGAAGAAGAGGCTGGCAAGGCTGGCGTTGTCAATGCAGCTATCTACTCAGGCTGGGGTCACTTTGGTTTCCATTGGATCACTCCTTTTCATAATATCGCTGGCATGTTGACCGAGTCGGCGAGTGCTCGTCTGGCCACACCACTGTTTGTTCACCCTGATCAACTCAACGGCTCGAGAGGCTTACCGGAATATGAGGCGCAAACGACGTTCCCAAACCCATGGGAAGGCGGGTGGTGGCACGTCCGTGACATCGTTGAGCAGCAGAAGATTGCGGCAATCGCGACGTTAGATATAGCTGCTCGACATCGTGCCACGGTTCTCCGGAACGCGTACCTGAAGGCCATTCGCCAAATTGAACGTGGCCAATCGATGTCACCCGTTGCATTTGTAATTCCAATGGATCAACACGATTTGCTCACGGTGCTCAAAATGGTGAATAACTTGGTCAGACAAGGCATCGACGTGCAACGCGCCACAACTGGGTTCACCCACGAAGGTCGTATTTACAAGGCCGGATCGTTCATTGTCTCGATGGCTCAGCCGAAGCGTGGCGTGATTCGTTGGCTGCTTGGCCGGACCTTTTACCCAGACAATACTTATACGCGAGACCGTGATGGCAACCCCATACGGCCGTACGACATGTCTACCGACACCATGGCAGAATTTATGGGTGTGCGGGTAGATCCTGTCAAATCAGTTATTGAGACTACGATCGAGCCTGTTGATGCGCTACTTACACCGGAAGGCTCAGTGGCGCAGGGCCGTTTTGGTTACGTACTCGACGGTCGACTGAACGATAGCTTCAAGGCGGCTAATCTACTGCTCGCGGACAATGTTAGTGTGCGGCGTGTTACCACTTCCGATAACGGACTCAGGGCTGGAGATT
Source organism: Acidobacteriota bacterium (assembly GCA_003509065.1). The sequence goes on along the minus strand of DODG01000010.1, from coordinate 11,817 downwards.
TTGTCGTGGCGGGTGCGGCGTCTGGCGATGTTGTAGCGCAGATAGCGAAGACGACCGGTGTCGATTTTGTACCGAGCAATGTCGACTCTAGTCGTGTCAGTGAGCCCTTACGCCAGACTCGAATTGGAATGTACCAGCGATACTATGGTGGAAATATGGATGAAGGCTGGACTCGCTGGCTGCTGGAGGACTTTGCATTTCCTTACGAATCATTAATGGATGCGACGATCACTGCTGGCAATTTACATGAAAATTATGACGTGATCATTCTTCCGGCCGATAGTGTCGCTAGGATGACAGGTGAGCCAGTTGAAAGTGGTGCGCGCGTTCGTTCAAGACCTGAAGATTATCCACCCGCCTACCGTAGCGGCTTCGGAGATGAAGGTGTAGCCGCCCTGAAGTCTTTTGTTGATCAAGGTGGCACCCTTGTTACGTTTGCTGAAGCCGGGAACCTCCCGATTCAGAAGTTTAAGCTACCGGTGCGAAATCTTGTCGCAGGTTTGTCGCCAACGGAATTTTGGTCACCCGGATCGACACTTAAAGTCGACATTGACTCGAAGCATCCTCTGGCCTATGGCATGCCGTCTGAGGGGTTGGCAACTTTTCTCCGCGGTAATCAGGTCTACGAAGTGGTGGCCACACCACGTAACGATCGAGTCGAGCGGATTGCCACCTTTATTGAGCGTGACATTCTGCAAAGCGGTTGGCTCCTTGGTGAAGCTGTGATCGCGGAGAAGGCAGCGATGGTTGCGGTACAGCAGGGGCAAGGTCGAGTTGTGTTAATTGGGTTCAGAGTACAGCACCGAGCTCAAACCCATGGCACTTTCAAGCTCGTCTTCAACGCGCTTATGGGTTCTGGTGTGGAACGGTAATCAATGCGGTGAGAAATGTTGTAAATAAGCAACAAGTCAACACAGGCATTAGGAGTCTTTCATGAAAACTATCGATCGCCGTCGCTTTCTCCAGATAGGCACAACAGGTACGGCGCTCAGTTTCGCAACGGGACCCCCTCGTTCAGTTACAGCAGCCACCCAGCCGGTTTCCAGTGATCAGGGTGTCAGATTATCGGGCGATGGGCTTGGACTCACACCGACCGCGTCGATCGAACTGTTGGCACGACTCACTGACGAAAACGCAATTGCGTCGGATTCCTATTCCAACGGGGGAGTCGTTGAAGAATTAGAACAAGCTTTCGCTGCAGCGCTCGGCAAAGAGCGTGCGGTCTTTATGCCGACTGGCACACTGGCTAACCACTTGGCCGTACGCATGCTGGCAGGCGGACCGAGTCGGGCGATTGTTCAGGCAGAAAGTCATCTCTATAACGACACTGGTGACACGATTCAGACTCTAAGCGACATCCAGTTGGTGCCACTAGCTTTCGGCCGGGCGACTTTTACTTTGGAGGATGTGCGAGCGTTAGTTGACCGAACTGCCAGTGGACGAGTTGCTACACCGGTGTCTGTGATCTCGATTGAATCACCGGTTAGAAGAAAGTCAGGCGAGGCCTTCGATGAAGCTGAGATGGATCGGATTACGGCCTTTGCTCGCCAGGAGGGAATTCGTACACATCTTGATGGCGCACGAATTTTTTTACAGGCTGGATTTACGGGTCGATCAGTGGCCGATTATGCTCGGTCGTTTGATACGGTTTATGTTTCGCTCTACAAGTACTTTAATGCGCCATCGGGTGCGATTCTCGCCGGTCCAAGTGCGTTACTCGACCAAATGTTTCATGTACGACGAATGTTTGGAGGAGGGCTTGCGAAAGTTTGGCCGTTTGCTGCGATCGCATTGCATTACTTCAAAGGATTTCCAGAGCGTTACGCGCGAGCCGTTGGTGTGGCGCGTGAGTGGACACAATTGGTTAGTGGCCATGAGGCTTTTTCGACCGAACCGATTCCAGCAGGGACGAATCTATTTCTGTTGAAGGTGCACCGTTCAGACCTGAACGCGTTCCGCGATCGACTCGCACGCCAGCACGTGCGGCTGCCGGCACCACTTGCCGATGGGTCTGGTTTTAGGTTGGGCGTGAACGAAACTTGGGGTCGCACGACAGCGTCGGACCTCGCCGCGATGTTTGTGCAGGCCGCCGAAACATAAACCTAAATTACTGAGATTGACACAATTGGCGTGCATGCGGTGCGCGCTTCACCATATTTATGACAGGAGGCTTTCAATGCGAATCGTTTCTGGACTCTGCTTGGTGTTTCTACTTTGTGGCGCGATGTCCGTGGATGTCTCAGGGCAAGCTGTTGTTCAAGTCAACACGGTTGAGGTTCCGGAGGATCAAGTTGGCGCATACCTGAGTGGGCTCAAGAACATCATCGACCTGTATGAGCAGATTCTCCCAGAGGCTGATCTGCGTGTCTGGCGAGACGCCGAAGGGGCGAGTCCTCACCTAATTACTGTGATGACTGAGTTTGCAAGTGCTGACGCCTGGACTGCCGGTAACGCGAAGCTGCAGGCAGACCCGGTCTATCAGCAACTGATTGAAGTCTTTGAGGCAACGGGCCGATCCATGGTGTCTGTGACCCTCTTTAGTGAGATCACTCCGTAGGTGGTCCAGTTGCGGCTGAGCTGTTTGGCAGACGGATTGGTAATGTGCCGGTTGCACTGATTTCTCCTTTCAGCAGCCTGGCAAACGCCTCACCATACACCGTCTGATTGCCATAAAAGCCGCCCTCGCCGTACCCAACCACAAACGCACTACTGCCGTGGACAACCTCTACGAGATACGGGTTTCCATACGACATGACGACAGTCGAAGTGGGCTTCACTTCAATCACGGACTGCAGCAGAGCAGCGTGCTCTGGTAGGAGTGGGCCATTGTCGATGTACACCGTGCGCGGGTTGAATAACGAGACAATGACCGTGTCTGCTGCGCGAGCAGCGGTTACGGCCTGCGTATACACCTCGGCAGCGTCGTTAGGACCTAGCGCAAACGTTTGGCGAATTGGCAACATCTCTGTGAGGCGTGCCGTGATGTCAAGCGCGGCTTGGTGCTGGGCCGTCTTTTGGACTGAAATATGGATAATGTCTCCCAACGTTTCCACCTTCGTTGGTAGGAAACCGTTATTGGTCAGCACGGTTAAAGAGCGTTCCGCCACTGTGCGCACGAGATCGCGGTGGGTCGCGATACCGACTTTCGAGTCGATTTGAGAGGTATCCACGAACCGTTCTTGATGGAGATTGAGCCGCGCCTTCCAATACAGGAGACGGTGCACAGACTTGTTGATCTGGGAGACAGCAAGTTCGCCATTTTCGACGGCCGTGACAATCGCGGCGATCATTTTGATGGCATCGAGCGGTTTTAGCAGTGCGTCGTGGCCGGCTTGGATCGCAAGCACACCAACTTGTTCGGCACCGAACCGGTTGACGACTTTGTCGTACCAGAGATCGTCTGTTGTCAGCACGCCTTCAAAACCTAGGCGCTCACGGATCCAATGGGTCGACAGCGCTGGTTCAACACTAGCTGGGAGATCGGAGCCGTCCGTGACTGAAGGCACGCTTATATGATCGGTCATGATAAACGTGACGCCAGCGTCGATTGCGTGCTGGAAGGCGAGAAAATCGGTCTGTTCCACTTCGTGATCAGGCTTGGCGTTGACGGTGAACTCGGTGTTGGGAATCAGTTCCACATCGCCTCGACCTGGGAAGTGCTTGGCGGTGGCCAGCATCCCGTGATCCTGATAGCCACGGATGTAAGCTGACGCCATGCGTCCGAGTAGATCTAGGTTACGTCCGAATGACCGCACGCTGAGTACCGGGTTGTGTGGCTGGGTCTGGACGTCGACGACCGGTGAATATGTTAGGTGGATACCGATGGCGCGGCCTTCGGTTGCGCCAATGCGACCCACTTCATAGGTCAACTCCTCCGAACCGATGGCAGCGAGCGCCATGTTTGCTGGAAATTCTGAGGCGCCAGTGAACTGTTGGCCAGGTCCACCTTCAAAGTCAGCCGAAATCATGAGCGGAACCTCGGCTAATGCTTGAAGCTGATTTAACAGGTTGGCGGTGGCGTGTGGGGTTCCGCCGTAAACGACGAAGCCTCCGACCCCGTTGTGCACCAGCGTTTGCCAGTGCTTGAGGGTCGCCTGGTCATACTCACTGTGTAATTGTTCGACGATCATCTGGCCGACCTTTTGCCTCAGGGTCATGTTGGCGAGGGTTTCTGTCGCCCATTGCTCAGCGTCTGCATGGTTGGCCGTTAGGACGGGCGGCGCCTCAACGGGTGCACCTTGGTCTGAGGGCGTGCAGCCCGCAAGCCACATGCACGGCAAGATTGCGGTTAGCATGAACCGAAGAAAGCAACAGAAGCTTCTGGATTTTCTCAGCAATGGTCTCGTCTCCAGGTCAAAGATGCAGATTCAGCATAACAGGATGTGAGTCTGGTAAAAATTTGTGACGTCAAATTTTTACATAGATGCTGTTAGTTGCTTTAATGACGTTCCTGAACGTGCCAAAATGGTAAGTCGAGACACAGAATCCCAATGGTCAATACCGATAGGGGTCGATATCTTTATGAAGACGATCATTAACAAGACTGGCCGGCCGCTCAAAATCACACTGTCCCAGGGACGGGTGCTTCGCCTAGGTCCACGTAAAGAAGGGCAGATTGCCACGCCTGATGCGGAACGTGAATCCGTGAAAAAGATGATCGCGGCGGGAGAGGTCAGTGTATTCGATGAGGTCTCACGGACGGGTTCGCGTTCCGAGAAAGGGCCAGGAGGTGCCCTGCGGGCGCAGGGTCGAGGTCGACGATTTTTAGGGTCGACACGAGGAGAACGGTAAGTAGGGTGTGGCAAACGGTCGGTCTACCTTGACGGCGGGGCTGATTATGGGCAGGCGAAGGCCTCTCTTAAGGCATCCATAACAAGCACTGTGTCTCGTTCATGCAGTCTCTCGGGATGTTCGGTGAGATATCGATGTGTAAATCGGATGGCTCGACCCACAGTGAGGCTGTCGTCAGGTTGGCAAATGGGGGAGTGTGAGGGAGAGACACCCTGCATGACATCGTTTCGATACCATTCAAATGCCGTTTCTAGCACTCCCCGTACAAGACCAAGACAATAGATCGCTCGTGAGCTGAATTGAACACCGGTCTCCATGTCTGTTACGGCCTGCCCGCATTCAACAATCAGGGCGTCAGCTGTAGGAAGGGATTGAGGCGCAGCTACGGTTGGACTTAGTGTAACGAGGAACGCAAGAACGGACCCAATGACTGTACTTGCCATAATGCGGCTCCTTTTGAGGGAGAAGGGCGGTTTCGAACGAGGCAAAAAGTTTTCAGTGGCCATCTTCCCACAAGGGTGCCACAAACTAAACCTGATACTGGAGTTCGGCAGCCAAATCGAACGACGTGAATGTTCCGAACGGGTTACAGTACAATATTGATTGATTTTGATGCCGGGGTGGCGGAACTGGCAGACGCACAGGACTTAAAATCCTGTGACCCTTTGGGTCGTGCGGGTTCAATTCCCGCCCTCGGCACTCTTCCTTAGTTGTTCATTTCCTATGGCGGCCCATCCTACAGAGAGACGGCAGTACAATGGTTATGGCGCAATCAGACTATGAGAGACAGTGGCTTTTATAAATTCGGCCGAATGGTTGGCAGTAAATTTAAAACTGCCAAGTGGGTGTGGGCATCGGCTGCCGGGAGTGAGGAGGAGGCCATCCGGGCGGAGTACGCGGTTGGTCGAAATCTTGCAGAACTTGTTCGCCATGAAGTGCCAGGCGGAACGGATGGAAATGACCAGCTGTTTCTTGACGGGATTAGCGATCGCTTGGTGTCCGTAGTACGCAATAAATTGCATCGTTTTGAGGTGGCGACCCTTGCGAAGGGACAGCCCTCGGCTTTCGCGCTTCCCGGTGGATTTATCTTCGTGGACCGGTCTCTTGTGAGCTTGTGTCATCACGACCGCGATGAGATTGCCTTTGTAGTAGCCCACGAGATGGCGCATGTCATTCGACACCATGCAATCAATCGTTTACTCAGTCAGGCTGCGCTCTCTGTGGTCTCCCTCGCCACAGCGGGGCGAGGGTGGCTGGTGCCTTGGCTTAAGAAAACTGGGCTCCAAGGTCTAGAACGCGCGTATTCACGGAAACATGAGTTTGAAGCTGACGCACTAGGTGTACTAATGACGAAGGCAGCAGGGTTCGATCCGTCTGGTTCGACCCGTCTCTTAAACAGATTGGGAGTCCTCAACCGAGAGTCCGATCAGTCCATGCTTGGGGTCTATTTGTCCACGCATCCCAGTATCGAAGACCGCATCGTGAGACTGCGTCACCATGGTTGAGGTTCTGGTGTGTTCTCCGATGCTGAGACAGGGGTAGGGTCGTAATGCGAAGAAGCTTCTGGCTGAAGATGGGAGTCGGGGTGCTGCTCCTTGTGGGAGTGCCTTGGTTGTTTTTGAAAACGATCCAGAACACCATTGCGGAACCGTACTCTATTGGTGCAGCTACAGTTACGGAGTGGACGCTTCACGTTCAGGAGATGGGTCAACCGATCCCTGCACTAATTACGCTTGTGCCATCAAGTTCTTTGGTCCCGCAGTTGTTTCAACAGGTGTTTCATCGGACGATGCAATCGTTAATGACACCGTCACAGCCTGGTATGCCGGTTGTGTTACAGGGAGAATTTCTAGCGGGCTTACAAGATGTGTTTCTGCCTAATGAGATTCTTGCGATTGCACGCACGGTCGGACTTGAGCAAGCGCAATTTAACCCAGTTTGTATGGCGGTCAAGCGGGAGCCGTCTGGCGGACGTACGCGGCAATTGTTTTTCGTCGTGTTTGAGACGCCGGCTTTTAACGAATTTCGGCAGGAGTTGGCAAAGCTATACAAGGAGCGTGGAGGGGTTCTACCATTCGATCCCGCTGCCCTTGAACTTGTGTTACCAGTTGCCTCGTCAGATGCGGATTTCGCGGCGTGGTGGCCATTAGAAGTGGACAGGGTGGTCGATTGTCGAGCGCCAATTACTTGAGGGAAGTGTGGTTTTGAGAGCAGGATATTTCATTTAATGGTACAAATGGTAAACAGTATTACGGTTTTGTGAGTTGTATAGAAAGAGACCTTCCGCATACACGGTTTCAATAAGACAGGTGCAATCTCTGTAACCCTATGAAAAATCGAACGAAAGTTGGCATCATCCTCACCCTCATCATCTTGGCAGCCGCTGCCTTCGGCTGGACTCGCTATCGGGAACGTTCGAAGATTCCTGAAGTACAAGCTGAGAGGATTGAGCGTCGTAATCTCGTCGCCACTGTTGTCGCCTCAGGCAAGATTGAACCTGAGCGGATGGTGAATATCAGTGCCGATACTATGGGCCGAGTTACCAATCTGGTTGTCGAAGAGGGACAACAGGTGGACGAAGGACAGTTCTTAATGTTGATAGATCCTGAATCTGCTGAGAGCGCAGTCGAGATGGGCACTGCAGGACTTCGTGCAGCACAGGAGTTACTGAACGCCGCACGCGTGGCCGTCGAGACCTCACAAACCAATCTCGACTTGGCCCTTCGTAATGAGGAACGCGCTGTCGGGTTGAGTAAAGACTCGATCGTTTCTCAAGAAGAACTCGACCGTGTCGAAAGTGAAGTGAAGGTTCGACGTAGCGAGCTGGAAGCTCGCGAAACTGAGGTGCGGGCGCAGGAGCAACGACTTCAGCAAGAGACGGCCAATCTTCGGAGCGCTCGTCATGTGTTGAGCAAGGTCACGATTGATGCGCCGATGGCTGGTGTTATTACGCGACTTAACATTGAGCAGGGTGAGACCGTGGTTATTGGAACTATGAACAACGCGGGGACTGTTCTGATGACAGTTGCAGACTTGTCGGTGATCCTTGCGGTTCTGGAAGTGGATGAGGTCGATATTCGTGACGTAAAACTCGGTCAGGAAGCGTCGGTCGTAATCGATGCCATGCCGGACACGTCCTTCAAGGGACTTGTGACAAAGATTGCCTCAAGCGCAATCCAAGCCTCTGGATCTGCAGCTGCTGCAGGAGATCAGCGCGGTACGAATTTTGAAGTTGAGGTGACGATTCAAGAAGAGATTCCTGGCGTGCGCCAAGATTTCTCTTGCTCGGCAGATATTACGACCGCCACGCGAGGCGACGCGGTCGCAGTACCGATTCAGGCTTTGGCGGTGCGCGAGGATGACCAGGAGGAAGAGCGAGAAGGTGTATTTGTTATCCGAGATGCCGTCGTCGTTTTCACGCCGGTTGAGATTGGTATCGCCGGTGAGCGTTATTTCGAAGTGCTGGACGGTCTGCAGGAAGGAGACGAAGTCGTGACGGGTCCCTATGCTGAGGTCCGTGAACTCATGGACGGCGACGCTGTCACCCTGGAAGAGGCTGAGAACGATAAAGGTTCAGGGTTTAGTTTTAGTTTTAGTGTATCGGAGTAGTTGGGCAGTTTCCTCTCATGTCCTCTTTCTTTGAAGCCATCCGGCTCGCCCTAGGCGCTATCTGGTCGCACAAATTGCGATCCCTCCTAACCGTTCTTGGAAATATTGTTGCGGTAACCTCTATCATCGCAGTGGTCACGCTGATCCAGGGTTTGAATGTAGCGGTGAGCGACGCGATCACCTCGGAGGCTGGCGCGGACGCCTTCATGGTCGAACGGGTCGGCCTTATCACTGACGAGGACGAGGCGGAGCGAGCCCGACGACTAAATCCACGCATCACGCTCGATGATGCCGTGGCGATTGACAATTACTCTTCAGCAGTTGAAGCCATCATGGCTAGAGTTGAGCAGCGTGGCCGCGTCACTTATCGTGGTCGCGAACTTGAGCGAACAAATATCGAGGGCGTGAGTGAGGACCATATCCGTTTCTCAAATTATGGAGTCGAGCGGGGACGACTCATCACACCCACTGAGGTTCGACGTCGTCGCCCGGTGGCGGTGTTGGGATGGGGTGTCGCCGACAGATTGTTTGAGGATGTAGATCCACTCGACAAGACGATTCGGGTTGAGGATCAGCATTTTCGCGTTATAGGGGTGAGTGCGAAGAAAGGGGCGATATTCGGACGGTCGCAGGACGAATTCGTTATCGTCCCGCTAGGTGCTCATCAAAAGATTTTCGGGATTCGTCGAAGCCTGTCACTTATGGTGAAGCCAGAGGACCCGAGTCAGATGCAAAAGACGATGGAGGATGCCGTCGTTGCGCTTCGGATTCAGCGTCAACTCAAGCCGACGCAAGACAACAATTTCGGTCTATTCACGTCAGGTACGATTCTTGGATTGTGGGAGACAGCCACAGAAGGGATCTTCGCTGTTCTTATCGGTGTGGTAGCGCTGTCGTTGGTCGTGGGTGGAATCGTCATAATGAACATCATGTTAATGCTTGTCACCGAGCGGACGAGAGAAATTGGTCTCCGGAAGGCACTGGGTGCTCGCCGTCGGGACATCACGTGGCAGATTTTAGCCGAGTCGATCATGCTTTCCTTTATTGGCGGTGTCGTGGGTATTGTGCTCGGATTCGGCGTGGCGCTCGTGATTGAACAGACCACTCCAGTGCCTGCCGCTGTGGAAGGATGGTCAGCCGTTCTTGGCGTAGGTATGACGGGTATCGTTGGTCTGATTTTCGGCCTGTATCCAGCACTACGTGCGGCCCGCCTGAGTCCGATCGAAGCGCTCGGAAAGGAATGATTTGAAACTTCGGATTGCGCTGTTTAACGAGATTGGATTCATGGCGTTTCAGACGCTGCGCGCGAACAAAATGCGCTCAGCCTTAACGATCGTCGGTGTCGTGATCGGAATTACGGCAATCGTTGGCATGACCTCACTGGTCCGTGGTTTCGACAGCTCGTTTAAAGCGGTTGTGGAAGAAACGGGTCCAAATACTATTTACGTAGCAAAGTTCAGTGGACTCAGCTTTATGTCTGGCCAAGATTTCATTGATTTGATCCGTCGTCCCAATCTGACTCCTAATGATGCCCGAGCCCTGGAAGCACTCGATTCGGTGCGCTTTACCGATACCATGCTGGGCAGCGGTATTGGTGATAGTCGTCGCCGGCTGTCATATCGTGGAGAAGAAACGAAGCGATTACAGATTTTAGGTACGTCGGAATTGTTCGCCGAAGTTGGTTTTCTTTCGCTCGAAGCCGGACGGTTTTTTACGGCGAGTGAATTGCAACACCGCCGCGCCGTAGTCGTGTTGGGACAAGGACCATTTCAGTCACTTTTTCCGTTCACTGATCCGATCGGCAAGAAAGTTCGGGTTGCCGGACAGCCATATACCGTTATCGGTGTAATGGGACCACGTCAGAGTCCTGGAGGTTTTAATTTAGGACAGGATGATATTGCGGTCATTCCGTACACTCGCTATGAAAGTCAGTTTGGAGTGCCAGGATTTAGAATGGCTGGAGGAGCGCATCGTGACGTCACGCTTACGGTGATGCCACGAGATGGACAACGTGAGGCGGCATTGCGAGAAATTGAAGAAGTCATGCGAATCCGTCACGGCCTTAGACTTGATGAGCCGAACGATTTCGATCTTGTCACCCAGGATGCGATGTTGCGGGTGTGGGAGCGGACCACGCAGGCGGTGTTTTTAGCTCTTGTCGTCATTTCCTCTATCGCGCTACTCGTCGGTGGAATCGGCGTGATGGCAATTATGACGATGTCGGTGACGGAGCGAACAAACGAAATTGGTTTACGGAAAGCTTTAGGGGCGAAACGGCAGGAAATTTTATGGCAATTTCTCGTCGAGGCGGGGGTCTTGACGTTAGTCGGTGGCATTCTAGGCGTGCTCTTGGGCAGTGGAACTGGACTCCTCGTACATTTCGTTTCTGGTTTTCCCATCTCGTTACCTTGGTGGTCGTTTGCCCTGGGCCTAGGATTTTCTGCGAGTGTTGGGCTCGTCTTTGGGATGGCGCCGGCTATCCGCGCGTCGCGTCTCGATCCAATTGAGGCACTGCGTCATGAGTGAGGCAAGATGACATGAGTCTGATTGAAGTTGAGGCGCTCTCGAAGAGTTATCAGATGGGCGTTGAAGAGGTACATGCCTTGCGGGGCGTCGATCTGACCGTTGAAAAAGGTGACTATATTGCCATTATGGGGCCTTCAGGATCTGGCAAGTCGACATTACTCAATCTCCTAGGGTGTCTAGACACTCCGACCAGTGGTCGGTATGTCTTGAACAGTCGAGACGTCAGTTCGATGGCGGAAGACGATCTCGCACAAGTACGCAACGAGGAAATTGGCTTTGTTTTCCAAACGTTCAATCTTTTGGCGAGAGCTACAGCACTCCAGAACGTTGAGTTGCCACTGGTCTATGCGGGTGTAGGCGCGGATGAACGCCGCGTTCGTGCACGGCAAGCTCTCGAAAAAGTCGATCTTTTGGATCGGATTACGCATCGTCCAAATGAGCTTTCTGGAGGCCAGCGGCAGCGAGTAGCTATCGCGCGTGCGCTGGTGAACGATCCATCCATTCTACTTGCCGACGAACCCACCGGGAATCTCGATTCGGTCGCCGGGGGGGAGCTACTCGACCTGCTGGACAGCTTGCATAAGACAGGACACACCCTCTTCGTGGTTACCCACGAGCGCGACGTTGCAATGCATGCGCAATCAATTGTCCATCTACGAGATGGTCAAATCGAATCAATCGAGAAATTGTAGACACGCTTCGGAATAAGCCACGCAGCACATGCCTAATGGCGGCCCGTGTCATTTGTCTCTGGAACTGGGTCAGATTTCAAGAAACGAATTAACTCTGCATGGAACTGATCTGGAGCTTCTAGATGTGGAATGTGCCCAACGTTGTCGATAAGAACCAATTCGGCATTCGGAATGGTGTCAGCCACGTTTTTTGCTAAGG
>DODG01000384.1 GCA_003509065.1 Acidobacteriota bacterium | reverse complement strand
AATCGAATCTGTCTGGCCAACCATGCAGCAACCATACCGATCCAACATCACCCGTATCTCATCTGGACTTAGTGCTGTCCGAAAACCTGGAATTGACTCCAACTTATCAAGGGTACCTCCGGTGTAACCCAAGGAACGACCTGAAGTCATGGGAACTATGCCACCGCACGCCGCGACGAGAGGCACTAAAATAGGCGAGGTTTTATCGCCGACTCCACCGGTGCTGTGCTTATCAACACGCTGTCCGATATGATCTGGCAAATCCAGATGCGCACCAGATGCCGCCATCGCGAAAGCTAACCATTGCGTCTCAGACACGGACATTCCACGCCAGACGACGGCCATAAGAAATGCAGACACTTGGTAGGCAGGGATCGCTCCTGAAGTTGCCTGACTCACAAAGAACTGGATTTCGGCCTCGGCCAGAATCTCACCGTCACGCTTCTTCCGAATAATATCAACAGCGCGCATGGCTGTATTTAACTTGATTGTTGGCGTTCTGTGCTACCTACCCATACTAAGGCGCTAGTTATCCCGAAATCTTCCGATGACGTCTATCCCCTAGAGAGTCATCACGTCGAACTGTTCGTGATGGAGCTGCACGTCAGGCTTAATAATCACCTTCCGTCCCAAAGCAGCCTGCAAATCACTTAACACTTGTTTTTCCTCTTCGGCAAGCGCTCGGGCAACTTCAGGATTAACCCGTAGCACAACACCTTGACCATATAGATCACTTTTAATCTTTCTTATCTCAGAAAGAATCTCGTAGCAAATCGTAGAAATCGACTTGATGGCTCCACTGCCAGAGCAGTACGGACATGGTTCGTTCAACTGCCTCTCAAGGCTCTGTTTGACTCGCTTGCGAGTGACAATAATGAGACCGACATCTGAGACCTGGACAGTTTTTGATGGAGCGCGATCCTTGCGCAACTCCTGCTCGATGGCTTGGAAAACTTTCTGGCGATTTTTTCGCTCTTCCATGTCAATCAGATCAAGGACAATGATGCCTCCCAAGTCACGCAGGCGAAATTGTCTGACAATTTCTTTAACTGCCTCAAGGTTTGTTTTAACAATAGTATCTTCCAATCGACCGCTACGTTTACCAACATAGCGTCCCGTATTAACATCGATCGCTACCAGTGCTTCAGTTTGATTAATGACTAAGTAGCCGCCAGATTTTAGCCACACTTTGCTCTGCAAGGCCTTTTGAATTTCATCCTGTACTCCATATTCCTCAAAGATCGGAAATTCTTTTGAATAATGTTTCACTACAGGTATGAGGTCAGGCATTATTCCGTCAACCAAACTCACTACTCTGCCATATTCTTCTGCATCGTCTACACGAATTGCTGTAAATTCTTTAGTCAATAAGTCCCGCAACAATTTAGAAACTAAACTTTGTTCATGATAAACAACGGTCGGTGCTGGATCCGACTCCGTGCGTCCCTGCACATCGGTCCACACCCGATGAAAATAAGACAAGTCAGAAACAATGTCTTCCTCTGATCGACCGGTCGCAGCAGTACGAATGATGACTCCACCAGTAAAACTATGTTCTTCACGAAATTCACGTACAATTCTCCTAAGTCGACTCCGTTCCTCCCGTGATTCAATTTTTCTGGAAACACCGACGTGATCAACTGTGGGCATGAAAACTAAAAAGCGTCCCGGCATCGTCGCATGGGACGTAATCCTCGCACCCTTGGTCCCCAGGGGTTCCTTAACAACCTGTACGAGAACTTCCTGATCGGCTTTTAGAAGATCCTCGATCTTAGCTGTTTGAATACGATCCTGGTTGCGTCCTCGACGAGCGCTCCCGTTAACAGGAGTCCTCTCACTCGAATCCTCATCGTGAAGGGAATCTTCATGATCGTCGTCATCGGCGTCTAGTCCCTCTGGCGTGCCGATCACGTCCGACACGTAGAGAAATGCATCTCGTTCTAAACCGATATCAACGAACGCTGACTGCATGCCGGGTAAAACTTTCGAAACCCGACCTTTGTAGATATTTCCTACGGTCCCAGGCTGTCGTTCGCGCTCGATAAAAACCTCGGTAACGAGGTCGTCCTCGAGAATAGCCACCATGGTTTCGTGGCTGTTCGAGGAGATAATCATCTCCTTGTTCATTGCTTAAACCCCATAACGGGTCAAGTCTCTCAACACGTCGCCACCCAAAAGCAGCCGCACAGATAACCGACTGGCCTTGGCCAGTAGTATGCCCTGCGTTAAGCTGTCGTCGCTTGTGCAGCAATCGAATTAACATTGACTTGTATGTCCCGTTTTTAATTTCCTACATCAATTTGTGAACCTGCGCATCCGGACATTAGCTATCAAACCAAACCCCGCCAATGTAGCCACGAGTGACGAACCACCGTAACTCATCAATGGCAAAGTCAGACCTTTGACCGGTAACAGGCCCGCTGACATCGTAATGTTGTAAACAACTTGAAACGTAAAGCTCGATATCACCCCAACGACCAGGTATGCACCGAGACGATCCTTCGTACTTCGCGCAGCCCCTAGGCCACGTAAGATCACAAATAAATACAATCCAAGCACCACTATGACGCCCAGAAATCCATGTTCTTCAGCTAGTATCGAAAAAATAAAGTCGTTGTGCGCGACGGGCAGAAACTTGTACTGCCCTTGCGTTCCTTGGAGGAATCCTTTCCCGGTTAAGCCCCCCGACCCAACCGTAATCTTGGCCTGAATCTGTTGATAACCGGCACCTTGTGCATCTTGCGCCGGGTCCAAAAATGTTAAGAGCCTAGACCGCTGATAGTCTTCGAGTGCGTAAGTCCAAGCTACCGGTGTCGTCAGCAGTGCCAACATCACCAAGAGTGCCAATACACGAAATCTAAGTCCTGCAATATAAGTAATCGCAAAGGCAACTGGCAGCAACCCAGCAGCCGAGCCAAGATCTGGCTCTCGAACAATCAACATGAACGGTATCACCGTCACAAGGCCGACGAACGCTAGGTTGATAAACGTCACGCCACGCAGGCTTCGTTCAGCAAAGTAACCTGCCAACAAGATGGTAAGAGCAATCTTTGCAAATTCCGATGGCTGGACGTTAACTGGCCCGAACCATAACCAACGTCGTGATCCGCCCACTACATCACCAAACATTAACACCAAGGCAAGCGCCACAATCACAGCGAGATAAAACACCCACGAGTTGTTGGCAATGACACGATAGTCGAGGAACATAAAAAACGAAAAAGCGATGAGGCCAGCAACAAGCGCATACCCCTGTGTTATGAGCTTGTTGCTTACCAGTTGACTGGTCTCATCATAGGTAGTGCTATAAATCATCATCATGCCAATTGCGGAAACCGCCACTATCGCGGCTAGCAACCACCAATCGATGAGACTATATAAACGTCGTTCCAACATATATATACCGCCGTGGTATCCAAAGTTAAGGTTCGGTTACCAAGTTCGTTGTCGTCACCGGTGTCTGCGGCCGTGGAAACTCCGGCAACGGCTGGCCATCCTTTTTAGCAAGATAGGTCGTCATGATATGTCGAGCAATTGGTGCTGCCAAATAGCCGTGATCGGAGTGCTCCGCCAGCACAACACCAGCCAATTCAGGCGCGTCATTTCGCGGAGCAAAAAATGCGAACCAACCATGATCTCTCCATTCAAATTCACTATCAGATTCTTCCACCTTTGCGCGCGCCTCAAGAGACATCACCTGGGACGTCGCGGTCTTACCAGCCACGTCAAAGCCATCAATGCGGGCCCGTCGACCAGTCCCTTGACCATTCACTACGCGCCAAAGCCCTTCGTGTAAGGTTTGAATCGTCTCCGATGATAACTCGACCATTTCTCCCATCGACGTCTTCACAGGAGACCAGCCATTTCCACTGTCCACAGCCTTCAAGAGCTGCGGGATCGGACGAATTCCACCGTTGGCAACTGTCGCCATCATAACCGCAATTGAAAGAGGAGTGACATTCACGGGGCCTTGGCCAATGGCCACCGATATGGTTTCACCCGGATACCACGGTTCGTCACTCACCTCCTGCTTCCAGTCTCGAGATGGCACAAGACCGGCTGCCTCATACGGAAGATCGATGCCGGTCACCTGGTTCAAACCAAATTTTTTCGCCCATTTTTCAATTAAATCAATTTCAAGCATGCTGCCCAGCGTATAAAAGTAAACATTACATGAGCGCTCAAGCGCTTCCTGCATATCTACCTCTCCATGCCCACCACGTAGATGGCAAAAAAACCGCTGGCCGTGGAATACTCCGGAACCCGGACATCTCACCTTAAAGTCCGGCGTTACCAATCCTTCTTCAAGCGCTGCAGTTGCCACAACAATCTTAAAAATTGACCCCGGAGAATATCGACCTTGCAGGGCACGATTATGCAACGGCCGACGATCGTCCGTGTTAAGAGCCTGCCAGCTACGCATATCGATACCGAGCGCAAAAGCGTTTGGATCGTAGGTTGGCACACTGGTCATGACTAAAACCTCGCCAGTCCCAGGTTCAAGAACAATTGCTGCGCCAGAAAATCCAGTGGCAGCAAAGGCTTCCTCTGCTGCCTTTTGGAGATCAGCATCCAAGGTCAACTGCAATCGAGTTCCATTAATGGGATCATTGGTTTCGATGGTTTCAACCTCACGTCCCACACTATTGACGATTACCTGTCGCCTTCCATCTGTCCCCATTAAGAGTTGGTTGTAAGTAAACTCAAGACCAGATTGACCAACAACCGCATCATCAGGGAGCCCAGCAAAATCCTGACTTGCTATTTGATCGGCGGTAATTTCCCCAACATAACCAAGTAGATGCGCAGCCGACGTGCCTACCCGGTAACGTCGACTCGGCACTTGTTTAATCACAATGCCCGGTAATTCGAAACGGCGCGCAGCCACTGCCGCCACCTGCGCCAGCGAGGCGTCACGGATAATGACAATTGACTGATACTCTGGTAATTGACGGTACCGATCAATTTCGTCCTGAACATCCCGCAACTGTATTCCCGTGATGGCTACCAATTTGTTAATCAAATACTCCAGGTCGGTGGTCAGTTCACGAACAATTGAAATATCGAAGGAGTACCGATTTTCGACCAACACTGCTCCGTCACGATCAAATAAGATACCCCGCGGTGCTCGTAACGAAACTGAACGTCGGTGGTTATTTTCTGCCAACTGTTGAAACTTGTCATGCTGGACAATTTGTATAAACCAATAACTCAGGGCGACGCCGACCATTAGCATCGTCACGGTTAGCCGCAACACAGAGAGCCGCATGGTTAACCGATTCCGGCGCACACTAAATAATTCTTGAGCCATAACTATCGCGTCTCATTCACCACGTGCCGACCCGTCGCCGAAGCCTGTATCGCTCGCGCTGTCTCAACACCATCTTCGGAACCAATTCAATGACACTGATCCACACCACACCAACGACACCATTTGCGATTGCATGCCCTGCAACCGCCACAAAGGAAAATGTCGGCATTGGCAACCCGAGCAAGAGGTACAGGCCAAAGAATAATAGAGAGTTGAGTTGACTCGCACCAAGAAACACCAAAAACTTTGGCGGCAGACCAACGAGCACAAATTGAACACCAAAACTCCCAACAAAAAATCCGATCAGGGTTTTCGAGATACCCCCTATGCCGATGATGCCACCCGCCAGTGCATCCTGAAGCATGCCGCCGATAGCACCGACGAGCAAGCCGACAACTGGTCCAGTCCCAAGTGCCACCGCAACCACCGCAACAAGCACCAAGTCAATGCCGCCTCCATTTAAGACCGAGAGGCTAGCCAGACCCATTTGCAGGAGCAACGCCACCGTGATCGCCAGTGCAATTCGCTTCGTATTCACTGACTTGGTTCACCAAGCTCTTGCATTCTTGGTGGCTCCATGACGACAAGCACGTGATCTAATGCATTGAAATCAACGGTTGGTCTGACCTGTATCTCTTGATACAAGTTTGGACCCTGTTGTACGCGCTCGATATAACCGATTAAAAAACCTTTAGGATAAATCCCTTCGATGCTAGATGTGACGATCCGATCGCCAACCTGCACATCTGAAAGATTCGACACATAATTCATGGTCAAGGGCGGATTACCTTCGACACCATTGACAATACCTCCCACCCGAGTCCGTTCGACCATTCCCCCAATTGCAGCATTTCGGTCAATGATTAACTGCACCTTAGCCGCACCTTGAGCAGGCTGCCCAACCACTCGACCAACCACCCCGTCTGGGGCAATCACAGCTGAATCAAGTTGAATACCATCGGCAGCACCCCGACCAATAGTTAACGTGCGAAACCAAGGTGTGACATCACCGGCGATCACTTCAGCGGCAACAGTCGAGAGGTCGACCGATCGGTCCATCGCGAGCAAATCCCGCAAACTTTCGTTGCGACGAACCATGGCACCCTGTTCTTGCAACCGAAGTTTTAACGAGGCAATCTCTTGCCTAAGACGAACGTTATCCTTTGATACATCCTGCAATGCAAAATACCCAGTCCACACATCTCGTAAACTGGTAAGTCCGTCCGATAACCCAATCTGAACACGCGAGAACAGACCGAACGTAACTGTTTGAATCAGGGGAGCGCCAGATGAGGAATTCACCTGGACGGAGATCAGCAGAATTTGTACGACAATCACAGTCGCAAGAAGATAGCCGGTGCGTCGGCGAATATCGATCACGAGCAGCCTTCAATATCGTGAAATACCTACTACGCGATCGAAATCTTTCGCAGTAAGTCAAAGTCAGACAACATATTACCTGCACCAAACACGACAGAAGAGAGCGGGTCCTCGGCCATTGCCACTGGAAGCCCGGTTTCCTCTCGGAGTCGCTTGTCAAGATTCTTGAGCATTGAACCACCTCCGGTCAGGACAATGCCTCGATCAACAATGTCCGCCGATAACTCAGGTGGGGTCTGTTCGAGCGCCACGCGGACAGCCTCAATGATGACATTCACGGTCTCGGCAAGCGCCTCGCGAATTTCCGAGTCCGACACGGTGATGGTCTTGGGAATACCCTTAACCAGATCACGCCCCTTGATCTCCATGCCCAGAGGTTCATCAAGCGGAAAGGCCGAGCCCATTTCCACTTTGACTTGCTCAGCCGTTCGCTCACCAATGAGCAAGTTATACGCTCTCTTGATGTACTGGATAATCGCCTCATCCATCTCGTTACCAGCCACCCGTACCGCCCGGCTATAAACAATTCCCGATAACGAGATCACGGCGATGTCGGTTGTGCCACCACCAATATCAACCACCATATTGCCTGCGGGTTCACTGATTGGCATACCAGCTCCGATGGCCGCCGCCATCGCCTCTTCAACAAGGTACACCTCACTGGCCTTCGCACGATGCGCACTATCCTTAACCGCACGCTTCTCTACCTGAGTGATTTGAGACGGTACGCCAATCACAATACGTGGACGGATCCACACATTCCGGCTGTGTGCTTTCTTGATAAAATGCGCCAACATCTTTTCAGTAATGTCGAAGTCAGCTATGACACCATCCTTCATTGGTTTGATCGCAGTAATACCGTTGGGAGTCCGGCCAAGCATCGCTTTGGCTTCCGTGCCTACCGCGACCACTTCCCCGGTGGCGGTTACAATTGCAACGATCGAGGGTTCGTTAATGACGATTCCCTCATTTTTAGCGTATACACAGGTATTGGCGGTGCCCAAATCAATCGCCAAATCACAAGAGAAATACGAAAATACCGATCGAAAATTCAATCAAGCCCCCACAAAAAACATCATTAACTTGTATGATTGATCGAAGCGTCACACTCTACCGAAATGACTTGGCAGTCGGCCCAACACCCACGACTTAATCCCTCTAAGTTATTCTATCCACCGTAATTATAGCACATGCCGTCTTACCACTTCTGCACAGTAAGCGGCTTGCAGGACGCAAGACAAATCCGTGCGTACTTTTGCCAAATGCTTGCGCATGAAGGATTTGATATCGTACGATGAAGTTTCACGGATAAAACAGGGAGTGTGCTGACCATGACGATGCTGGGCCGAATGCGGGATCACAAGAGTTGGTTGAAATGGAGTCTGGCTATCATCATCGTGGCCTTTGTCGGATTTTATGCACAAGATTTTACCAATACGACAACGACTCCGGGCGGAGCCCCGAATGACATTGTGGCGCAAATTGAAGGGCGAGCCATTACAACGGAATCCTTCCGGCGCGCCTATTACCAACAGATTCAGTCGTATCAGGCCGCCTACGGTGGCAATATTGACGAACAAATTCTCCGTCAACTTGGTATTGATCGACAGATCCTAGAGCAGATGATCGACGAGCAGGCCGCTTTGGTTGAGGCCGCGCGGTTAAATCTCACGGTCAACGATATTGAGATTCGTGAACGAGTCACGTCGCTTCCCGGTTTACAAGAAGACGGTGTCTTTATCGGTGAAGTCCGGTACCGTGAGTTGCTGCGCAGCCAAGTGCCACCGCTGACGACCCCACAATTTGAGGAAAGCATTCGCGATAACTTGCTACTCGAAAAGTTGGAGGGAGTGTTAACCCAATGGATTGACATCTCTGAGGATGAGGTCCGTGAAGAGTACCGCCTCCGTACCGAAAAAATCAAACTCGATATGGTCACGTTTTCACCGGACGACTACAAAACTGACGTCACGGTGACCGACGCTGAATTGGCTGAGCATCTGACTGACAATGCCGCAACCTATGAGATCCCGGATAAACGAAAAATCAGATTCTTGGCGATCGAAGCGGAAAGCCTACGAGCAGAAATTACTGTGACTCCACAGCAAGTGGAGACCTACTACAATACCAACCTCCCGCAGTACTCCACGCCTGAGCAGGTACGTGCGAGTCACATTCTGTTTAACAGTGAAGGAGCCGATGAAGTCGCGCTCCTGGCAAAAGCCGAATCCGTGCTTGCCGAAGCACGAGCCGGCGCAGATTTTGCGGACCTGGCTGAACAATATTCTGATGATACCGGGTCCGCAAGTCTCGGTGGGGACCTGAATTACTTCGGCCGAGGTCAAATGGTGCCAGCTTTTGAAACGGCGGCTTTTGGCTTAATGCCTGGTGAAATTAGCGGCCTGGTGCAATCAGATTTCGGCTTACACATCATCAAGGTGGTTGATAAGCAGGAAGCCTTCAATCGGCCACTGGACGAGGTGCGAGATCAGATTGCCGACCAATTGCAATGGCAACAAGCTCTGGATCGTGCGAATGCGGTGGCGACTGAGTTGTCTAATACCATTGCCGGTCCCGACGATCTCGATCGTGTCGCGCTTGAACGAGCCTGGGAAGTGAAGGAATCGAACTTCTTTGCTCGCGACGAACCTATTGAGGGCCTCGGTATGGCGCCAGGTGTCGCTTCAGCAGCGTTCGAATTTACTGAAGGCGAAGTTGGTGGCCCACTACAGACCGCCAGTGGGCAGGTGTTCCTTGCCGTCATTGACCAACAGGACGCCTATGCCCCAGAACTTGACGAAGTGCGTGAAGACGTCACTGCCGATTTGACCGACATTAAGGCGATGGACCTTGCGCGCACACGAGCCGCAGAATTAACACCGCGGCTCCAGGAAGCAACGAACTTTGTCGCCACTGCCAATCGCTTGCGCCTCAATCCAATCGCCACTGAATTCATCACGCGCGGTACAGCCCTACCTGTGGTTGGCCAGAATGATGCGATTGACGAGATCGTCTTCGCTATGGATGTGGGCACGACCAGTGACGTGCTGAGCACGGATGACCTGGCTGTGGTGGTTCATGTTGTGAACAGAGAAGAGATCACCGAAGAGGGCTTGGCCGCCACCAAAGAGGCGCTCCGGGCAGAACTAATCGCCTACCAGCAGAATCGATTCTTCAGCTCCTACATGAGGAAAGCGAAAGACAGTATGGCGATCGAAATCAATCAGAACACCCTGGCGATGGCCATTATTTGAACACTCCCCGTTTCCGGCAAAAGATATAGACCATGTGTGCCAGGACGGACGAGCTATAATCTGAGGTTCGATTTGGTGGACTCGTCAGGGCAAGCGGAAGTGGCGGAACTGGCAGACGCGCAAGCCTCAGGAGCTTGTGCCTCACAAGGGCGTGGGGGTTCGAATCCCCCCTTCCGCACCA
>DODG01000074.1 GCA_003509065.1 Acidobacteriota bacterium | reverse complement strand
CATATCCAACAACGGAAGTGCAGGTCCGGAGAATACGAGTACGTGAGGCATCTAGGTTTGACCTTACTCAAGGTTGAAAAGAGGTCTAGGCAGAACAGCGTGCATTGTAGAACTTAGATAAGCAATATCGCAGCTATTTTAGGCTTTGACCCGTATCATTCAGGTCTCTTTCGGAAAAACTAATTTTGTATGACCGTCATATGCATTCATATACTGATTCAATCAAAATTGCTGGCATTGAAATACTATCCGATTTAGGAAAGTTCACGGCTACGTCCTATTGGGAAGATGGTCCATCTGGTTATCTTATAAACCGTGCCAAGCGTGTAGGGCTTGAAGTTTCAGTAGACCAGTGGGGAAACGTTCTAGCTGTAAAACCAGGTAGTGATCCAAACGCCGAGGGAATCGCTTTTGTGGCACATATGGATCATCCTGGATATGAGGTTGTCGCCCAACAAGGTGATCAACTTGTACTGAAAACACTGGGTGGGATTGGCATCGCTGCTGGAAGAAACGGCGCAGAAATTTTGGTGATCGATGCTAGCGGCCGCCGTATCATCGCGACCGTTGTGGGTGCTGAGAAAGCGGAAGGTAACTTTCAAAGATCAAGGGAATCTGCGGGTTGGCTTGGCACAGATACTGTGTATGCCCAACTCTCCAGCGATCACGACCTAGGCGTCTTACCTGTGCCTGCGGTTCCTAACTTGCCAGATTTCATCATCGACAACGATCTCGTGCGTATGCGTGCGGCAGATGACCTCGCCGGATGCGCCGCTATTCTTGCAGCTTTAGAAGCGATTATTGAATCACCGATTAGAGGTAGTGTTTATGGGCTTTTCACTAGGGCCGAAGAAGTGGGATTAATTGGGGCTCGCTTAGTGGCGGAGAACGGACTGATACCTAAGAATACTGTGATAGTTTCTGTCGAGACGAGTTCGGCGTTACCAGGTGCAGAAATCGGAGAGGGAGTCGTGATTAGAACTGGAGATCGTGCCACTACATTCGATTATGCGGCGGAAGTATATTTGAGCGCTGCAGTGGAAAAAATCAGGTCATCAGATCCAGATTTTAAGGTACAGCGTCAACTGATGAGTGCTGGCGGTTGTGAGGCTGCGGCCTTCAAGGCATTTGGTTACAGAGTAACAGGAACTGCCTTTCCTCTAGGGTCCTGGCATAACCGTGGTGAGTCGGGAGTAGAGTCAGAGGTTATTTCGAAAGGTGATTTTGTTGGTGGGGCGGTACTGTTAGCTGAAACATCTAAGCTCTCGGGTACTGACCAGATCGGAACTCTCAGTCGCTTGTTAGATTCTCCGGTCAAAGAAGGCGATCGTTTGAAGGGTGGGAGATCGAGGTTAAAATGATTAACGATTTAGGTGAGTCTTCAGCGTATTCTGTTACACAATAAAAATAGCCTATTGCTTGCTATGTACAAAAATTATCGAGAAAAATTATGGAAGTAGAAGGTAGTTATCTAGTAGCTCGAACGCTCAAAGAAGAAGAGGTAGAGCACCTCTTCTTTTTGATGGGTGGTCCGAATTACGAGATTATTAATAATGCTGTAGACCTTGGTATTAAGGCAACCGATTTTCGTCATGAACAGGCAGCCTCAATGGCAGCCCATGGGTATGCACGAGTGACAGGGAAGCCTGGGGTTACGACAGCTGCTTCCGGTCCAGGGACGTTAAATTTACTGACCGGCCAATACACGGCGTGGGCTGATTGTGCTCCAATGATAACGCTTGGCGGTGCGGGCCCAATTTCTGATTTCGGGCGAGATGGTTTTCAGGAGGTGGACCAAGTCGGTGTATTTGAGCCTATCTCCAAAGCAGTAATGCGTCCTACGGATCCCTCTCGCTATCCAGAGCATATATCAACTGCATTCAGACTTTCCACCTCGGGTCGACCTGGTCCTGTGTACGTTGACTGTAATGAAGACGTTCTTTACGGCAAGGTGGATGAAACGGATGTGCCATCCGCAACTCGTGTTTCTGGGAGGGCTCGCCCGGCTGGTGACCCGGATCTGATAAAGCAGGCCGTAAAGCTATTGTCTCAATCAAAAAGGCCTATTGTTTTCGCTGGCGGGGGTGTGTGGTGGTCTCAGGCTTATGATGAATTGCGGATCCTGGTAGAGCGCACTGGAATACCGTTCTATACATCTCCTATGTCTAGAGGGTTATTGCCTGATGATCATGAGATGTCGTTTCCTGCAGCTCGGTCTGGAGCGTTCAGGCGTGCAGATTTGGTGCTGGTTGTGGGGACCAGGTTTAATTGGATGATGACGTTCGGTAAACGGATTGCAGCGGAGTCAAAGGTCATCCAGATTGATATACACGGTGCCGAACTTGGGCACAACCGATCGGTCGATGTAGGAATTGAAGGTGACGCCAAGATAGTACTTCAACAGATGATCGATCAGGTCGAGATGACAGGATTTAAATCGAAGGCAAAAACCGAGTGGATCGAGTCTTTGAGACAGGCAGATTCAGAACGTCGAGAGAGGGTGGCGCCGTTAGAGAATTCTACACAAAGGCCTATTCATCCTTTGAGGCTCTGTAAAGACCTTCGAGATGTCATGGATAGGGACGCGATTCTGACTGTGGATGGGAATGAAATTCTTCACTTTGGACGTCAGTCAATGCCAACTTATGTTCCAGGGCACCGTTTGAATTCCGGCCCGTCTGGTTGTATGGGCGTGGGGTTACCTTACGCAATCGGAGCCAAATTGGCTAAACCTGATAAGCAAGTGGTATCACTTCATGGGGATGGTTCTTTGGGTATGAACATTCAAGATTTTGATACTGCCGTACGGCATAATCTACCAATAGTAATTGTTGTTTCGAATAATGAAGGCTGGACGGCGCGTGTAGAAGGTATTCGAAAGCCAGGCCGTGAATTAGGATTCACCCGTTTTGACAAAATTGCTGAGGCGCTGGGTGGTCATGGTGAGTTGGTTGAGAACCCAGTCGATCTTCCGTCAGCATTGGAGCGAGCGTTCGATTCCGGTGTCCCGGCAATAGTGAACGTTCGAACTGATCCTACCGCTCGCGCCCTTTCGAATTTTGTTGGATCCAAGATGGAATAGTTCGGCCGATTCGCATCAAGTGTTCATCAAAGCCAAAGGGGCGAAGTCAAAATGGAATCGGATCGGGAGTTAGGGTTCGCACCGACTTATAAGCTTCGTGAGATGATTGGTGCGAAATTGATTTCACCAGTCGAGTTGACCGAGTCCCATCTGAGGCGTGCAGATGAACTTGATCCAAAACTTGGAATATTCATTACTCGTATTTCTGATATGGCGATGGATGCTGCTCGTGAGTCTGAAGCTGCAGTGATGCGGGGTGATTCTTTAGGCCCGCTTCACGGTATTCCAGTTCCATATAAAGATACTGAACCTATGTCGGGAGTGATTTGGACCCATGGTTCATTGACCTACAAAGACAACATTGCAAACGTCGATTCTCTACCGTTATCCAGAGTCAAAGCTGCTGGAGCGATCATTACCGGTAAGACGAACACTCCGGAAAACGGATTTGCTGGAACTACAGAGAATCGACTGGGTCCACCTGCAAGAAATCCTTGGAACCCAACTAAAACTCCTGGCGGGTCTTCCGGAGGAGCTGCGGCTGCCGTGGCCTCTGGATTAACCAGTTTTGCGCCTGGCGGTGATGGTGGAGGCTCTATACGAATACCCGCTGCTTTTACTGGTGTTTATGGGATTAAGGCAACGCAGGGCAGGGTGCCACGAGTTGCGAATTCCATAAGAAATGCGGGATTTAATATCATGAACAATGCCACGTCGGGCCCACTAACTAGAACCGTGCGGGATGCGGCGGAAGCCCTGACGATCTTTTCTGGTAATGACCTAAAAGGCGAGTACGACACCATCACGGACGATGTTCCTGATTATTTAAGTGCACTTGATAAAGGTGTTAAAGATCTGAGGATCGGCTGGACGCCAGATATGGGGGGTAACCCGGTCGATCCTGAGGTAGTTCAAGTTGCCGAAAAGGCAGCAAAGGTATTTGAGGAACTTGGAGCGACCGTTGAAACTATTAATTTCAACCCGGCTGGATACGAAGAAGTGTTCTGGACATTCTTTGATTATTTTACCGTTAAAGGTCTCGATGCCGCTCGTGATGATTTTGACCATCATCGAGATGAAATGACTGATTATTTTGGTGAATACATGGATCGTGCAGCTACACTTTCAGCTGAGCGTATGTGGAATATCTTCGGCAATATTGGGGCCTACCGTATTTATGTAAACACGTACTTTTTAAAATATGATCTTCTCTTATCACCTACTCTGGCAGTGCCAGCATTCGATATTGGCGACGCTCCTGGAATGATAGGTGGAAAGCAGGTTCCACACCGTTTATGGGGGTTCACGCCTTTTACCTATCTGTTCAACCTGACGGGTAATCCTGCAGCTTCTGTACCCGCCGGTTTTTCGGCAGAGGGCTTGCCGATCGGATTACAAATCGTTGGTGATATGAAAGACGAGGCAAATGTCTTGTCCGCCTCAGCTGCCTTCGAGGAAGCCCGCCCCTGGGTGGGCAGACGGCCACCAGTGAGCTAAGCATTTTGTTCATGAATCACAGGTGTACGGCCTTCCGAGCAACTTATTTGCCGGAACGTTGTGACTATTAGTTTTCAATCCTTATACAGGCTATAAGCATGTATGAATAATCTTTATCCAGTTCGATAACTGAACTGGAGCCGTCTCCAATTTATTAGGACTACATCAGTTGCTATCCTCTGCTGTATTTTTGAATCACATCCCAAATTTCTGGTTCCATAGAGTTGTATATGAAATAGCAATATCGTGTTGCGCCTTGTGAATGCATTTCGCCCAATAGTCGATCTAACTCAGAAGCTGTTAGCCAGTTCGAACCAAAATGCTCGAGTCCCACCCAGGGGAGGCAATGTTCTTGTCCGCCACTGTTGGAGATCATTTTCGCTGTTTGATCATGGATCGAGGTATCGAACCATTCGTCTGTGGCTTCAAGGCTATAGTTGCTTACGGGGTAGTTCGCGGGCATTGGATAGTTGAACATCGATCCGAATAGATTTGCAGCTTGCTCGGTGTCCAACCCGTTATTCCAGTCTGCCAAAGTATTGACCCAGTTAACTATTGTTCCTCTGAATCCAGCGACCCCGCCAGACCACCAATATTGCTTTGGCTGTTGAAAATCGATGTAATTTTGCTTCCGAACGGAGTTATGGCCTGTCAGTGCTTCAACAAACGGCAACCGCGAAGAATTACCCACCTGTATGTGCGGGAGATGTTTTTTTACGCCTTGATACGAACTGCTAACGCTCCATTCGACAGCGGCTTGCTTGAATAAGTACCAGTTCGCAAACTTGGAGTGATTGCGCCACCAATCGTGGTCAGCTAGTGCACCCTGAAAATGTGCACTGAATTTTCGAGCGTAATCGGGCGTAAACTCATGCAAGAACTCTTTGAAATACTCTCGACCATCCAAGACTTTTTGAAAAACTATCCCGTTTTTTGACGCGAAATCACGGTTTTCTGGAGTATCGATCGGTTCAACCCAGAGATCATCACGATGCCCAGGCTTGATCTCCCATTTGAAATCAGGGCCGTCGAGGAATAGCCCAGTTACTTGCGGAAAGTGTTTTGCGGTGTCGCGCGCTCGGGCCACCGTCATTGCAGGCATATCAGGAT
>DODG01000381.1 GCA_003509065.1 Acidobacteriota bacterium | reverse complement strand
CGGTCATCCGGCGAATGTTTTCCGCACCGCATGTCTGCAGCATAATGTGCAAGTTGGTCGAGATTTTCCTCCACTGGAAAACACCCACTGCCGAGTGTCAATTGGCACCATGGAGGAAATGGAGGTGGCGGCAGGGGTG
Organism: Acidobacteriota bacterium; assembly: GCA_003509065.1. The sequence goes on along the minus strand of DODG01000381.1, from coordinate 4,541 downwards.
TTCAAGAGTGTTTTGAAAGCTTGAACGGTAGATTAGTTGACTGATTTAAAAGTGGGTCCATGCCACTGAGGGAGGCTTTCGAAGCCTCCCCGGGTGGGCTGTCCACGTAAACGGTTATTTAAGTTGCAAGAGTTGTTGAGGGTCCACTCGCACAACGAGATAGGCGATATCCTCTTCAATCTCCGTGAATCCGTGTGGGACACCGGCTGGGATAATAACCATGTCACCCGTAGCTATACGACGAGCATTACCGCCGTCGACGCCTTGGCCAACATCACTCGGTCCAGTTAGGACTTTCACTGTCTGACTATCAGCGGCAAGTTCTCGGCTGTCGATAAGTGTTCCTCCGGTAACCAGCGTGCCAGCACCAGCAATGACCCGATAGACTTCGGTGAGTGCATGATGTTGGATAGCGCTCGCTCTGTTGGTGGCGGGCCGTTGGACTATGCCGATGCCTACGTTGTATCCCCCCGCATCGACTAGTCGAATAGAGTCGTCCGTGACACTGTCTTCCGCTGCTGCGTTTGCAACGGTAGCGATATCGGCATCGCTAACATGGGTGGCCATGAGTGCGTCTGTTTGAGGCACGGTGAGACCCAGAAATACGGCAAGGGCGGCTAAATTGATCATGGTTTTGCCTCTAATGAAAATGAAGCCCGAAGAATTTTGTGTTTCTTCGGGCCTCAGAAAGATACGCGTGGTTGTTACGTTCGATCGGCGTCGCTAATTAAGCGACCGATATCTTACGGTGGTTATTGACTGGCTGGAGGTACAAGGCCATTCAGCCGATGATAAACGGTCATAACTCCGTACTCTGACCACGTGTGAACCATGGTGCTATAGACACAACGAGCCTTGGTCGACGTGCCTAAGTACGAACACTCTATGACGTCCTGAATGGAGTCGCTGGTTTCGCTGGCAAGCACAGCCGCACCATAATCAAAGGAGTCAATCATCGCCTGGATTACGGCAGCTTTGTCGCCCGTTTCTTCCGGTCTTGCTGGTGCTTCCATGTCAGCATTGAGAGTCCCCATAGTATTATTTTGGGCACCGGTGATGTGCATGAGTTGTTCAGCAAAGTTGCGAAGCTCTTCTGTCGGTTTGTATTCGTAGAGCTCGGCCGGCATAGCTTCTGCCTGTGCTACCATCCTATTTTTCAGGCTATTCCAATCACCCACTAGATCTGCAGCAACGTCAGTCGCAGCCTCTTCAACCGCTTCAGCCTCTTCAACGACGGTCTCAACGTCAGTTGCAGGTGCGCATGCTGAAAAACCGACGATAACAAATGCGGTTAAGGGCACGGTAAACATCAATGAACGGAAAACGGGTAGCATTTCTCCTCCTTCTAGATACGAAAAGTACTCATAGTCAAGGATACGACTTGGCTACGACTAATTAATTATAGTGTAAATCCGCGATTAGTCTTGCGTTCCTTGAATCCAACGCACTATGGTCTGCCATTCTGGGTCACTTTGTGAAGTCCAATGTTTCCCGCCAGGATGAAAGGGGTTCCCGCCGCTTTTCTCTGAAAGTGGCAACGTCAGTAACGGACTGGCCATCAAGTCATTTGGGTGAATCATCCGTCGGGTCACAGATAAATTACGTTGGGATTGTTCAGCAGTCCAGCGTTCTCCGTCGGCTAGTGTTCTACGTTACGCCAGTTTCGCGAGAACTTTCAATAGGCGAGCAACGTCATCTTGGTTGTTGTACATTCCGACGCTTGCGCGAATTAAGGCTCCACTCTCCTGGAATGTGATGCTGACCTGCTCTTCCTCAAGCGCTCGTTGAATTTCGTCTGTATCTCGACCATGCCAAAAGCTCATAATGTGTGAAGGGTTGTTAGGAGGTGTAAAGATTTCGTAACCAAGATCGGCGACCCTATTCCGAAGATTCTGGGCGAGTCCTACTGTGTGTTTCTCGATTCGATCCAGTCCGACCTCTCCGATAAACCCCAGCGCGGCGCCGAGTTGAGCGACGGTTCCGTATATTAGGCCGGCATGCTCGTACTTGGCGGCTGTTTGTTCCAATTCAAAATGAAAATCCGGCAAGCTTTTCGCGACTTGGTTATGACCAAATCGGTCGGGGGTGATGAGATTGAGGTGTTCTTCACGGACGTAAAAAGGTGCTGCACCCCAACTGGATAAGAGGTATTTGTAAGAGTTGCCACATGCGAAATCCACGCCAAGATCATTCAAGTTCACTGGAAAAGTTCCAAAGCACTGAATGCCGTCAGCGAAAAGGTAACCACCGTGACGGTGGGCGAGCTCCGCCAGACTTTTTAGATCATGTCTATAACCATTTCGATTTGACACCCAGGCAACCGAGATCATTCGAGTTCGGGTATCGACCCTGGCTTCAAAGTCCTCAATACGGGCCTGGCCATTTACGTGGGGTACGATACGAAGTTCGATGCCTTTCGTGGCTTCCAGGTTTCGATAGAGCACAAAAGTTGTAGCGAAATGAAGCTCGTCCACCACCACGTTGTCGCCAGGCTTTAAGTCCAAGGAGTCAGTCACAATGTTTTCGGCATCGCTAGTCGAAAATAAAAGACTGATTTCATTTGGGTTGGCGCCGAATAGATTGGCAAACTTAATGCGAACCTGCTCCTTGATTTCTCGGGACTCAAAATAACTGGCCGCGGGATTAAGCCGTTGCTTGTCGGCGTACGTAATGGCGGCATCGTGAACTACCGTCGGCATTGGACCGACCAACGAGATATTTAGGTAGGCAAAATTTCGAGTGACGTGGAAGTCATCTCGAATACCTAGAGGGTCTTGTTCCGTCGATAGCGCCAAGCTCTTCCGAGCCGAGGGTAATGAGGTTAGTCCTAAGGCCGCGGTTGTTTTTATGAAATTCCGTCGATTGATCGGGCTCATGTTGCTCTCCCTAGGCTATTTATAGTTGCTAGTCAGTTTTGGAATTTCTAGTCGCTCGCCGAGTTGGCTGATTAGTAGCCTCAATTATAGAATGTCTGCGAATAAATTTATGTAGTTATGGGCCGCGATGGGATCGAACCATCGACACCCTGGTTAAAAGCCAGGTGCTCTACCACTGAGCTAGCGGCCCGCAGTATGTTTGAATTCTAACATCGTGTTGGTAACTGCGTCATTTAGAGTTGCTTTTCATGGATGTTTCTTTGGAAGAAACAAGAATCATAGAATTTGCTTGCCTATTGCTGAAAGAACAAGCTCGGTAGCGAAGACGGCCGTTGTGTTTTGAACGTCCAATATAGGATTCAGTTCGACCATGTCGAGAGCAAGTAGCCGGTCCGAGTCTGCCATCATTTCCATTAAGACATGAGCCTCCCGATAACTTAATCCTCCCTTTACTGGTGTACCAACTCCGGGCGCGAAAGAAGGGTCACAGACGTCGAGATCAAAAGACGCGTGAAAGCCAGCTGTTCCATTGCTGGCAATATCAAGTGCCTTTTCGGTGATAGTGGTCATTCCTTCTCGGTCAATGTCTTTCATCGTGAACACATGAACTCCGGAGGTTCGAAGCATCTGCCGTTCGCGTGAGTCTAGGTTTCGAATTCCGACTAGGGCTGTTTTCTCAGGTTTGATTTTGACAAGTGAATGTCCGACTTGAGTCAGTTCAGAGGGTTCTCGGCCTAAAATTGCCGACAGAGGCATGCCGTGAACATTCCCGGACGGTGATGTCTCTGGTGTATTCATGTCGGCGTGTGCGTCAATCCAGATGAGTCCTAAGGGTTTGCGTTTTTTTTTGGCGAATTCAGCGGTTGCCGCTACGGAACCGACAGCCAGGCTGTGGTCTCCACCAAGAATAATCGGGAGTGCTTGAGCTCCTAGGCTTGTTAGAACGGCTTGATGAACCTTTTTGCAAGTCGAAGCGATTTCTCGGATGTATTTCTTGCTGCTGTCGCCAGGGCTCTTTGTTTCGGCGATGGGGGAGGTAATATCTCCTCTGTCGGAAATGGAGTGCCCAAGGCTCTCAATTTCTTCACCGAGACCTGCTATTCGAATCGCGGAAGGTCCCATGTCGACGCCCCGATGGCCGGAACCGAGATCTAATGGGACTCCTAGAATGTGAATGGTGCGCATTGGAATAAGTATTGTCCTCAGTAGTTAGTTGTAAAGCCAGTCATTAAGAATCCTGAGTGCTTTGTCGATCGATTCAGAACCTTGACGATCACATAAGTTTATGTTATTCTTGCATTTGCAAGGAATCAACAAGCAAAGAACTTGGTTTGTTTTCTCGACGTGAGCGCTATTTATGAAACAGTTTAATATTGGAGCTCGAATTGTTGAACCAACGTATGGCGTTGGATTAGTGATCGCCATCGAGGATGCTTACACGCGAATCCAGTTTGACGAACACGGTGTAAAGAAATTCTTAACCAGTTTGGCGAGCCTTGAGACTTCAAAAGTGCCTTTGCCTGACCGATTAAAGAATGGGAAAGTGCGTCGCAAACGCAAGACCAAGACGGCGGCAGCCAAGACGACTAAAACAACGAAGCGTTCTAAAACGGCCGTGGCCCCAAAGTAATCTCACCCCAGAGCTTAAATCCCTTCCGCGGGATG
>DODG01000343.1 GCA_003509065.1 Acidobacteriota bacterium | reverse complement strand
GAACAGCAGTATCAGGACGGCGCGATTACTAACGGCGAGCGCTACAATAAGGTCATCGCGATCTGGTCAGATGTGACTGAACGCATTGCTGATGCGATGTTCTCTGAAATGGAGGATCTTGATCACTCTGGTCGCAATTTTAACCCAGTTTTTATTATGGCTGATTCCGGCGCCCGTGGTAGTAAGCAACAAATTCGACAACTGGCCGGAATGCGTGGGTTGATGGCAAAGCCTTCAGGTGAAATTATCGAAACGCCCATTACGTCAAATTTCCGAGAAGGACTAACTGTGCTCCAGTACTTCATTTCGACACATGGTGCTCGGAAAGGATTGGCTGATACTGCATTGAAGACAGCTGATTCGGGATATCTGACTCGCCGACTAGTCGACGTGGCACAGGATGTCATCATCTCTCAAGACGATTGTGGAACGTTGGATGGGATTGATGCTAAAGCGATTGTTGAGAGTGGTGAGATTATCGAACCACTTCGCGATCGTATCGTTGGACGAACTACCCTAGAGCAGATTACAGATCCATTTACCAATGTTCCAATTATTGAAGCAAACGAGGAAATTACTGACGAGTTGTCGTCAGAAATTCAAGATTCTGGTATCGAACGAGTCAGAATCCGGTCAGTTTTGTCTTGTGCAGCTCGACGTGGAGTTTGCGCTAAGTGCTACGGCCGGGATTTGTCCACTGGAACTTTGGTAGAACGTGGACTTGCTGTCGGAGTTATTGCAGCACAGTCGATAGGAGAACCTGGTACGCAGCTAACAATGAGAACGTTCCACATCGGCGGAACGGCGTCTCGTATATCTGCACAGTCAACGCTTGAAGCAAAGCATGTAGGAACGGTGCGTTTTGAAGGCTTACAGGTCGTTGAAGGCAGGGATAACGTGTTGGTTGTTATGAATCGCAGTGGGTCGCTTGTTATTCAGGATATTAAGGGGCGTGATCGCGAGCGATATTCTGTTGTGTATGGTGCTCATCTTCGAGTTACTGATGGTCAACAGGTGGAGCAGGATCAAGTGCTTGTTGAGTGGGATCCCTACACGTTTTCAATCGTTACGGAAAAGGCAGGAACTGTTCGATTCAAGGATATTGCACAAGGTATAACCGTGCACGAGGAGGTCGACGAGGTAACAGGTCTTTCACGACTGATCATTGTCGATTCTCCAGACGAAAAGAAGCAGCCTACCGTGGAGATACGTGGGGAAGATGGAAAAGTTTTGCGGAAGTACCACATGCCATCCCATGCACATCTTATGGTTAGCGAGAATGAGCAAGTGTCTGCGGGAGACGTGCTGGCTAAAATACCTAGAGAAACAACTAAGACCAAGGACATCACAGGTGGTCTACCACGGGTCGTTGAGTTGTTCGAAGCACGGAAACCTCGAGAGACCGCTGTGATCAGTGAGATTGATGGGACGGTTAACCATGGCGGTATCGTCAAGGGTCTGCGTAAGATTATTATTGTCCCAGATGAATCGGGCGCAGAAAATCGCGAGTACTTGTTACCTCGTGGTGTTCACATCAACGTTCAAGAGAGTGATCGTGTTCATGCGGGGGAGGCTTTGATGGATGGTCCCAGTAATCCTCATGATATCTTGAGTGTACTTGGAGAAAAAGCCCTGCAAGGATACTTAGTTAATGAAATCCAGGAAGTGTACAGGCTGCAGGGTGTCAATATTAATGACAAACACATTGAGGTTATAGTGAGACAGATGATGCGCTGGGTTCGTATTGAGGAAGTAGGCGACACTGAATTCCTCATTGATGAACAGGTGGATCGAATCCGTTTCATGGAAGAGAATGAGCGTGTAATGAAGGACAGCGGAAGACCTGCTACGGGTCGCCCATTACTGTTAGGTATTACGAAGGCCTCACTTTCGACTGAGTCTTTTATTTCAGCTGCATCATTTCAGGAAACGACGCGTGTTTTAACTGAGGCGTCGATTTCCGGACGCGTCGATAATTTGCGTGGCTTGAAAGAGAACGTAACTATGGGACGTTTAATTCCGGCTGGAACTGGCTTCGACTATTATCGGAAGGTTCGTATTGAACCGGATGCACCACCACCACCACCCGCGATTATAGAGGATGAAATGTCATTGGCAGGCGAGATGGTGGACTATCAAGTGAGTCCAACTGAAGCGATAGAAGTCGACAGTCCCAAGAATCAAAGTTAGCGCTTTCGATTACGAGAGTTCTCAGAGCGGCTAGACTTATTGGGACTTGGTTTAGAGGGGCTCTTATCCATTGCGATGTTAAGAGAGTTGTTGGGCCTGACTCAGGTTGAAGGCCACAAACACCGACCTCATCATTGCATGTGCCAAGAAGATTGTGATATTCTCGTAAGGTTTTGGTGGAGCCAGGATACCCTATCTGGCTAAATTCTGTCCTGAGAAAGGCTGCCTAAACTGTTCTAGCCTTTCTTTCGAAATAGCGGCCCCTCGGTGTATTTCCACAAAGGGAGCCCCGTACGACGCGAAAACACGATATAGGGTAATCGCGTTTCCAGGTGCCAAATCGGTCGTTCCGCAGTTTTTCGGAGCGCTTAATTTTTAGGCCTGGAGCAAGTATTTTCGCCGGGTGATCTTGCTTGTCTAGATCCGGTACCTGGTGGTACCGAAACTATGCGTAAGATCCGGCTATGGAGCGTTTGTGCCAACGATTAGCCAACTCGTCCGTCGTGGTCGAAAACGGATCGTAACGAAAAGCAAAAGCCCTGCTCTTCAAGAAAGTCCTCAGAAGCGTGGTGTTTGCGTACGTGTGTTCACGCAGACCCCGAAAAAGCCCAATTCAGCACTTCGCAAAGTAGCGCGCGTACGATTAACGAATGGACTTGAGGTCACGTCGTATATTCCTGGTGTTGGGCACAACCTTCAGGAGCACTCCCTTGTTTTGATCCGCGGAGGCCGCATTAAGGATTTGCCTGGCGTTCGTTATCACGTGGTTCGAGGAACGTTAGACGCTGTGGGTGTACAAGGGCGGAAACAATCACGATCGAAGTACGGCACGAAACGACCTAAGGCGTGAAGGTGCCAACCAATTAACGTAACACGGCTCTAGATTTGAGATAAGGATTGACCTATGCCACGTAGGCGAGAGGTTCCCAAACGCGAGGCTCCACCGGATCCTGTATTTAACAGTACGTTAATTACAAAATTTCTTCGAACGATCATGTTGAGCGGGAAACGAAGTACCGCAGAAGGAATTCTCTACGGGAGTTTGGACATTATTAAAGAGCGAACGGGCGACGATCCTTTAAAGGTATTCAAGAAAGCCATCGATAACGTGAGACCAACACTGGAAGTCAAATCTCGTCGAGTTGGTGGATCGAATTATCAGGTGCCAATTGAGGTCAGTCCGAATCG
>DODG01000233.1:4842-16063 GCA_003509065.1 Acidobacteriota bacterium | reverse complement strand
GTGACCTCTTGAGTATTGCGGAAGATACCGGGACTAGCACAGCGATGCGATTTCCGGCATCAGAATCGACGTCTCGAGTATCCAAAGAATGTATTTCACGACATTATCTGCGAACGCCTACTGTTCTTCCACATGGGATGAATTCAGTGTCTGATCGACTTAAGGGGAACGGCGTGGAAGTAGAAAAAACCTGGCAAGAATCACAGAATTCTGGTCAATTGTTTACGCTAGTGCTCACCGGCTTGGCATCGTTTTCGGTCATTCAAGAAATGTGTGGTGAAGTTGAAGGGGAACTCAAGGACGGGGACGAATGTGTGTGGTTGCCAATCTTGGATGAAAGCTCGAAAGAGCACTGAACTGTTGCAAGGATAAAGGATGACATATTTTACTGGGTTGCAGTGTTTTCTGTGCGGGACGGCCTTTCCGGCTAAGGCTTTGTTCGTCTGCGATCAATGCCTGGGACCACTTGAACCGGCATATGACTATGAAGCCGTGCGGGCTGACATGTCGCGTGCCGCCGTAGAGTCGCGGCCGAAAAATCTGTGGCGTTACCGAGAACTTCTTCCGATTGTAGGAGAACCGAGGACAGGTCTTCATTCCGGATTTACGCCCTTGGTTCGCGCTGACCGTCTAGCTCGTGAGATAGGACTTCAAGAACTGTATCTTAAGGATGATTCCGTGAATCATCCAAGCTTGTCCTACAAGGATCGAGTGGTCTCAGTCGCGGCGACTCGAGCCGTCGAACTGGGTTTTCAGAAATTCGGCTGTGCGTCCACCGGTAATCTGGCCAATAGTGTTTCTGCACACGCTGCACGTCTCGGTTTGGATTGTTATGTGTTCATTCCAAAGACGCTTGAACCAGGAAAGATTATAGGCACCTCGATCACAAATGCACATGTTGTAGCGATTGATGGAACCTACGATGACGTTAATCGACTGTGTACGCAAGTCGCGGACCGTTTTGAAATTGGATTCGCAAATATTAATTTACGCGCCTACTATGCGGAAGGCGCTAAAACGCACGCGTTCGAAATCGCAGAACAACTCGGCTGGACTTTTCCCAAACATGTAGTTGTGCCGGTTGCAGGCGGCACCTTATTACCCAGAGTGGGAAAAGGGTTTCGTGAGTTGCGAGACATTGGCTTCGTCAGCGATTCAATGCCAAAAATTCATGCGGCTCAAGCTGCTGGGTCCGCACCAGTTATTCGTGCACTGCATGAAGGTCTCGAATATCCTGAGCCAGTCAAGCCAAAAACGATCGCGAAGTCAATTGCTATTGGAAATCCAGCTGATGGATTTCAAGTTCTACAGGTGGTGCGTGAAACTGGTGGTTGGGGTGCGATGGTGAGTGACAATCAAATCCTTGCGGCAATGAAATTACTCGCCGAAACCGAGGGTATTTTCACGGAGCCTGCTGGAGGTACTACGTTGGCTGTGACGCTAGCGCTTGTCGAGGAAGGAAAAATTCCGCGTGATGAATCAGTGGTGGTGTCCATTACCGGTAACGGCTATAAAACGACTGATGCGATTAGCGGTCAGTTGAAACCCGTCGTGCAACTTGGACGCTCCCTGAAAGAGTTTGAGACTTTTCTAGCTGATCGGCAGGTTGATGGATAATCGTTCTTAGATGATCAGGTGTGAGGCTGGCAATGAATGAGATGCATGAATGGAGTGAGGTCGTCGAAGCCGAAGGTCATTTAATTGATTCTGAGGTGTTAACTACCATCTTTGACAAGGTTATCGAACAGGGCGCGAAGTTCGAAGTTGAACATTTTGATATTGGTAAGACAAACGAGGATTCGTCCAGACTCTGCTTGAAAGTCACAGCTTCCAGTGAAGCTGCATTGCAACGGTTGCTAGAAGATCTAGTGCCACTGGGCTGTCATCAAGGTCCCGAGCGTGATGCGAAATTAGAGTCGGCGCCATCGGAGGGTTGTGCCCCAGAGGCGTTCTATTCAACAACGAACCAGCGTACGCGAATAAGGCATGGCGGTTCTTGGATTGATGTTAAGCATCAGCGCATGGATGCTGTGATTGTAGTGGAGGCCGGGGAGGCAACTTGTCGGATACTTCGAGATCTGAAGGTCGGAGAGTTAGTGGTTTGCGGAGCTGATGGGGTTCGGGTAAGCCCCGAGTTCCGTGAACGCGATCGATTAGGGTTCGCGTTCATGACGAATGATATTTCGTCCGAACGGCGTGTTGAAGTTGGCGTGGTCCGTGTTGCCGGCATGATGGATGAAGTCCGAAAGGCAGGTGGTCGCATTGTTTTCGTAGCCGGCCCATTAATCGTGCACACAGGAGGCGCTCCTTATTTCGCTGAACTTATTAGGCTAGGTTATGTCGATGCGTTGTTGGCTGGCAATGCTCTAGCTGTACACGACATCGAGTTGGCCCTATTTGGAACTTCTTTGGGAGTTAACCTCGAGTCGGGGATGGCTGTTGAGCACGGCCATCAAAACCACATGCGGGCGATCAATACCATCAATACGGCAGGAGGAATTAGTCAGGCTGTTCAGACCGATGTCTTACATGCTGGCGTGATGTACGAGTGTGTCCAAAAAGGCGTGGAGTATGTACTCGCTGGAAGCATTCGTGACGATGGTCCTCTACGAGACACCATTATGGATTTGGTTGAGGCGCAAGAACAGTACGCAAAAATCTTGAAAGACGCGTCGATGGTCGTGATGCTTTCGTCGATGCTTCACAGCATCGGTGTTGGTAATATGTTGCCATCGTGGGTAAGAGTCGTTTGTGTGGACATAAATCCTGCTGTTGTAACGAAGCTGGCTGACCGCGGGTCGTCTCAAACAGCTGGCATTGTTACTGATGTTGGCCTATTTCTTGAGCGGTTGGTTCGGCAGATGCGACCTGGTTCTAAGAATTAGACAAGGGGTTCATTCTTTGAGTATTACGCCGGTGGCAGAAGCAGTGGTAAGGAAATACGGCGGTAGTTCGATCGCTACTCCTGAAAAAGTGATCGCGATCGCAGATCGAATCGCTGCTACTCGAAGTGCTCTGCCGAGGTTAGTCGTCGTGGTGTCAGCAATGGGAAGGACTACTGACGACTTAGTTGCCTTGGCGCATAAGGTGACACGACGGCCAGAAGGCCGAGAAATGGATTTATTGCTTGCTTCAGGAGAGCAGATATCAGTCTCACTGCTTGGACTTGCGTTACAAGACCGGGACGTGCCAGCCGTCTCCCTTACCGCTACACAGTGTGGTATCCGTACTGACGAAATGTTTAATGTCGCACGAATTCGATCGATCGATACACAACGAATACTGGATGAGCTTCGCGACGATCGGGTAGTAATTATTACCGGATTTCAAGGGGTGACTGATTCACATGAGATTACGACACTCGGTCGAGGGGGCAGCGACGTCACGGGTGCCGCTGTGGCTGCAGCACTTGATGCACAGGTATGTGAAATTTGTACGGATGTTGACGGAGTGTTTTCCGCCGATCCGTCAATCGCATCGAATCCAAGATTATGGTCGAAGCTTAGTTATGAAGAGGCTATTGAAATGGCTTCGAGTGGAGCTAAGGTGCTCCATCCTCGCGCTGCGGAAATTTGCATGAATTATGGAATTCCAATTCACGTCCGATCGAGTTTTCATAATCGCGAAGGGACCTGGATTCGTTCAAGAGAGGATGTTATGGAAACGGCTGAAGTCGTTGGCGTCAGCAGTGACAAGAACGTAGCGAAATTGACATTACTAAATGTTGAGGATCGCCCTGGTGTTGCTGCAAAGGTTTTTGAAGAATTGGCTGCAGAAGGCATCAGTATTCGATTGATCATCCAAAGTGCGAGTTCTGAAGATCGGGCGCGAATTACCTTTATTGTTGACGAAGAATATGTGGACGCGGCTACTGAGGTATTTCGCCGCTGGAAAGAAGAAGAATTGGCATCGGACGTGCTGGTTGACAGAGATGTTGCCAAGATCTCGATAGTTGGTTCGCGAATTGCTTCCACGCCAAATTTAGCCGCAAGAATGTTTGTTGCCTTAGCTCGTGAGAATATCAACATCGATTGTATAAGTTCCTCTGAAATGAAGGTCGCATGCGTGATTGCATCTAAGCATCTCAATAAAGCTGTGCAAGTAGTGCACGATGAATTCTTTGCACTGGAGTTGAAGGCCGATGGGTAACCGAAAACGGATTCAGGTGGGGATCCTGGGATCTACTGGCATGGTAGGCCAGCAGCTTATACAAGAACTCACGGATCATCCGTGGTTCGAATTGACTTGGCTAGGTGCAAGTGAACGTTCAGCCGGACGGCAATATACGGATGTGACCGACTGGCGTCTACCAACTCCACTCTCTTCCAGTCTTGGGAATTTGATAGTTCAGAGTTCAGATCCGACTGGTGCGCCTCATCTTATGTTTTCTGGCGTGGACGCATCGGCTGCTGGTCAGATTGAATCCGCGTTTGCGAACGCCGGTCATATGATTGTAAGTAATGCCCGTAATCATCGTATGGAAGAGTGCGTGCCCCTGTTGATACCAGAAGTGAATCCAGACCACTTAGGGCTTTTAGGCCAGCAGAGAAAAAGAAAAGGATGGGCGGGTGGTGTTGTTACAAACCCAAACTGCTCGACTGTTGTATTGGCAATGGCCTTGGCGCCATTGAGAGGATTCGGTATTCGTTCAGTGATTGTTACTACTCTTCAGGCCATATCTGGAGCAGGATATCCTGGAGTGGCCTCGTACGACATTGTTGGCAATGTAATACCGGTCGTGCCTGGTGAAGAAGACAAAATGGAACAGGAAACGCAGAAAATTCTTGGCACATTTATTGAAGACCGTCTGGAATTACATCCGATGACGGTCAGTGCCCACACGACTCGCGTGCCGGTGATCGATGGTCATACTGTAACGGTGTCAGTTAAATTTGAGAAAGCGCCGATATTGGATGAGCTGCGTGCGGCATTCGAGGAATTTACAGGTGTTCCGCAAGAGCAAGAATTGCCAAGCGCGCCAAAAAGTCCAATCGTGTATTTAAACGCCGAAGACCGACCCCAGCCTCGACTTGATGCTCAACGCGGACACGGGATGACGGTATCAATAGGTCGCCTAAGAGAATGTAAGGTGCTCGATATTAGATTCGTAGCGCTTGGCCACAACACTGTGCGTGGTGCTGCGGGCGCCGCGGTGCTCAATGCCGAATTATTGTACTCACAAGGCTTGCTAAGCTAGGTCCATTCACAGGCGGCTGCTAATTGCGTTGCGAGGGAAGATAATTTTAGGATTCTTTCGCCATCAAATAAATCGCAACAGCTGTCATGCACATGGCGATTATCTGGTAGTCGTAAGGTACACGTTGGTAAATCCACAGTGAAAGAATGATCGTGATGACCGGTGCCAATGCGGTCATTGGGACGACGATTATGGCCTTTCCGTATCGAAGTGCGTAGACGTAACAAAGGGCGCCGACAGAATTTAACACGTGAATCATGGCTGCCAGATAAGGTCCGTTTACCCCCCAGTTAATCGTCTGGCTGAAATCGGTCATGCCTAAGGCCACCGGAATCAACAGAACACCGCTGAGCATCATATAGAAGAAGATGCTTTCCGCCGCGATTGTGTCGGTTGCGAATTTCATAATGTAGGCCTGCACCCCCCACATGATGAGTACGCTAATCGCGAGGAGAAACCATCGATACCCTTGCACGAGGGTGTCGTCGGGTTCTACATATGAAAGAAGTACGATAGCAGGCAGGGCGAAGGTGATGCCTATCCAGTTCTTTAGACTTGCGCGTTCGCGAAGAAGCCAGACAGAGAAGACGATGGTGATCACTGGATATAACGAAACGATCGGAAAGACGATAAAGGCCGGTCCTGATCGGAGTGCCTCAAAAAGCATCAATTGACCACCGGCACCCGTGAATCCAATAAGACTTCCAAGTAACACTGCCCGTGGGCTGGTTGCAAGGGGGAGAGGGTCTAGCCGTCGCGCAGCTATTGCGCAGGGAATCATGGTTAGAGCCCAAACTGAATAGCCAAGAGTTGCTGGAAAGCCTTGTTGCTCAGGAATTTCAATTAAGGCCCCCCAAATACCCCAAGTACCAGTTGTGAGGATTGCGTATGTTAACCAGTGACGGGACCAAGAAGATGAAGTATGGCGCATTGAATATTGGGAAAGCCTTGAATAGTCTGCGTGCTCATGCGTTTATAATCAATCGTGAAACACTAAGTAAATCGACAGCTATGAGTTTATAACGAGAATGAGCGATCTACTGAGGGAACTATCGACACAAGGTTCATCATTTGCAGCTCTCGTGAAAGCATCCGAGAGTGAACAGCGTAAACTCGGATATTTTCATACGCTGCACGAGATTTTCGAACAACCAGAGTGCTGGGTCCAAACAGCACATGCGATGGCGGCTCATGCGACTCAACTGTCAGATTGGCTGGATGCGGGTGACAAGAGTAGCGGTTTACTGTTAACCGGTTCTGGTAGTTCGTATTACATCGGGGCGAGTCTTGCGCCGACCTTGCAAGCCAGTCTGGATATTCCTGTGAGGGCCGTCCCGAGTGGTTGGCTCTTACTCAACCTTGATGAACTTATCACTCGGCATGCTGTGCCTGGCGTCGTATCGTTCGGTCGGTCGGGTAATAGTCCAGAAAGTACAGCAGCCGTTGATCTCGTACTGCAGGAACGACCGGAGTGTCGACATTTAATAGTGACATGTAATTCTGAAGGAAAGTTGGCTACTCAATATCCTGACCAGACACAAATCGTGCTCGATGAAAGAGTCCACGACAAAAGCTTGGTGATGACGAATAGCTTTACGAATATGTGGTTAGCGGGCCGTTTTCTTGGGTACCTTCGAAACACAGATCTCTATGACAGCCTAATGAATGACATCGCCACCACTGGACGTCGACTGCTAACCAATGGTTCCGAGCGACTTTTCACAATCGCAACGGGCTCGTACAAATCGGTGTTGTTTTTAGGAAGCGGCGCTCGATTTGGAGCGGCGCAAGAGGCTAGTCTGAAGATGCTTGAAATGTCATCTGGTCGCATTGCGACCAGAGCCGATACCTACCTAGGTGTTCGACACGGACCGTTGTCCTTTGTGCAACCAGACACGTTAATCGTGTGTTTCATTTCTTCGGATGAAAGGTTGCGCGCTTACGAACTCGACCTCGTCGGGGAATTAATTGCAAAGGGTCTGGGAAGTTCTCTGGTGTTGGTTGGAGTGAAAATACCACGGGAAATGTTAAGAGATGACGCAATCTCCTTTAGTTACGAACTTGTCGAGACGTTGACCGATAATGAGCTAAGTATTCTCGATGTTGTTGTCGGTCAACTACTTGGCTTCTTTCGATGTCTGCATGAAGGGCTCAAACCTGACAAGCCCTCGCCTGATAATGTGATTACTCGGGTTGTGCGACCTTTTGTAATCCATGCAAAGTAAGGCAGCTATGACTCGAGTACTTGTTATTGGTGAGATCAATGTTGATTTAATTTTGAGAGGTTGTGAGAAGTTTCCATCGTATGGAACCGAGGTGTTAGCAAGGGATGGTTTCCTGACGTTGGGAAGCGCCTCTGCTATTACTGCGGTAGGGCTTGCGCGCCTCGGCACTCCAGTCTCTTTTCTAGGCAAGGTTGGTGCTGATCCGAACGGCGCTGTTTGCCTTAATGCGATGGAGTCCGCCGGTGTTGATGTCACACGTGTTGAGCGCAGCAAAAACTTGCAGACTGGTATCACCGTATCGATTGTAGGTTCTGATGATCGGGCCCTTGTTACGTTTCCAGGTTCGATTACGGCATTAAAAGGTGCGGATGTTCCCGATCAATTGCTAGAGCAATTTGGGCATCTACACGTATCATCGTACTTCCTACAATCCAATTTAACTCCTGCGCTCCCTAACATTTTTAAACGAGCTCAAACCTTGGGTCTCACTGTGTCGGTCGATCCAGGATTCGATCCTGCTGAGGAGTGGGATGCTGGATTGCTTGAAGCGTTAGTTTATGTCGATCTGTTTTTTCCAAATGAAATGGAACTGTCTGGGCTAACCGGCATGCTTACTCCGGGGGAGGCCGTTAGGACTCTTGATAATGGTCGGACGATTGTCGTCGCCAAGCTCGGGCGTTCTGGTTGCCTAGTGCGAAATGACGGCGTCTCAATTGCTGAACCAGCGATTGAAGTATCACCTGTAGATTCGACTGGCGCCGGGGATTCTTTTAATGCGGGATTTCTGAACGCATGGTTGGAGGGTGAGCCCGTTAGGGAGTGTATGCGGTCCGGTAATATATGTGGTGGATTGGCGACACGGCGTGCTGGAGGGACTCCTGGGCAACCAGACCGAAGTGAATTCAACGCGGCGTTGAAAGCAAAAAAATAGCGGTTGGAAGTGGTAAATATCAAGATTGTTTCAAAATGATTAGAATTGCCGGATTTAACACCTCACTCGATCGGTTTGTTGAGCTGGATCGGCTACAGGTCGGCGAAGTGCAGCGGATTAAGCGGGTCGAAGTGAATCCTGGAGGTAAAGGCCTGCATGTAGCAGTCTTATGCGGTGCTTTGAGCGAGCCGGTCAAGCTTGTTGGCATTACAGACGCACGCCATCGTGAAGTGATTGGTAAATTTCTTCGATCACGAGACGTGACGTTTGAAGCTGTGGAGATCTCCGGTGATGTCAGGACTTGCTTGGCCATTCGTGAGACAAATGGAGTTATCACAGAACTACTAGAACCGGGTCCGGAGTTGAAACCCTCAGAATGCGATCAATTAGTATTAGCAATGACTTCCGAGATTGATTCTGACGACATTGCAGTACTGTCTGGTAGTCTTCCTCGAGGATTTGAGGCGGCCGCCTATGTTGAGGTTCTTTCTGGGTTAAAAAATCTGGGCATCCGGACCTGTGTTGATGCGAGCGGGGATTTATTGAAAGACCTGTTACAGTGTCGTCCCTATCTGGTGAAGTTAAATCGTGACGAGGCGA
The DNA here is from genome assembly GCA_003509065.1 of Acidobacteriota bacterium. Next base: position 7,110 of record DODG01000233.1, on the reverse strand, counting down.
GTGAAACACTAGGTCATAGAATTCGCACGGTTACCGACGCTGTAGCAGCGGCACGATCTGTGAAGCATCCGGACATTGCATGTGTAGTGATATCGCTGGGAAGTGAAGGCTTGGTCGCTTTACACGAGGAACAAATCTGCCATTTTAGTACGCCAAATGAAGAAAGTCGTAACGCCGTAGGCGCAGGAGACTGCTTGCTGGGCGGAATTGTTGTAGCCTTGGCACGTGGTGCCACGATTGAAAATGCGTTAAAGCTGGGAACTGCTTGTGGTGCGACAAAAATTCGATCGTCTGAGACGGGGTTCTTACGGGCCAAAGAAGTTGAATCTGTCCTACCGACAGTCAGAATGCAGACGCTTGTTTAGATTCTTATCATAGTTTTTGAATAAAAAAGTTGGAGGTTTGACATGACAAAGGCTCTAGATCGACGGCAATTTGTTTTTGGGAGTGTGGCGGCGGGGATGGCGATGTCGTCGGAGGCGGCGTTTGGTAGAGCTCCTGCGATTAAGCAACCCGGTCGCGTCAGACCTGTCGTGATTTCTGATAAAAGTGGTTACGTTAATCGTAATGGTGGATCACAGAATTGCCTTGAAAAAGCTTTTGAATTGATCACACGTGGTGAAGATGTGCTCGACGCGATTTTGGCGGGTATCAATATTGTCGAATTGGATCCGCTTGAATCTGGGGTGGGCTATGGTGGGACACCGAATGCGGATGGGATTGTTCAACTTGACTCCTGTTGCATGCATGGCCCAAAAAAACGAGCCGGCGGAGTGGCAGCGCTCGAGGGTGTCCGAACGCCTTCTTTGGTAGCAAAGGCTGTGATGGATCACACCGACCACCACCTTCTCGCCGGTCAAGGTGCCCAGGATTTCGCTAGAAATCTTGGCTTTACGATTGAAGATGATCTGAATACCAAGCGAACGCGTGAGAGATGGTTAGAATGGAAGCGCCGCATTGACCCGGGGCATTACCTCGACCCAGCAAGACGCCTAGAGTTTGAGCGAGAGATTGCGCGACAAATGCTGGATGAAGGACTAGTTGAAGAGAATCATTTTTGGGGCACAGTCAATTGTGATGCGATTAGTCCAGACGGTGAAATTTGCGGTGTCACTTCAACTAGTGGTTTGGCCTGGAAGATTCCAGGTCGAACAGGAGACTCTCCAATTCTGGGGGCTGGGCTCTACGTCGATGGGGACGTAGGGGCTGCGGGTTCAACCGGACGAGGCGAGGCGAACCTATACAATCTGACATCGTTTTTGATCGTTGAAAACATGCGTCATGGCATGCACCCAAAGGATGCTGGGCTTGCTGGGCTTGCACGCATTAAGGCAAATACGGTCGAGCAACGATTGCTACGGGACGACGGTAATCCCGCATTTAACATAAGATTTTTTGCACTCAATGCGAAAGGTGAGTATGCGGGTGTGTCCATGTACCCGGCGGGAGAACTCACTTACGGTGTGTGTACGGAAAATGGAGCTGAGGAAGCACCACTTGAGGCATTGTTGTCGGGCTCGCCAAACGACTGATGTTTTGAAAATTTGAAGCCACTAGCAGTTGAATTCGATCTGGATGTAGAGGTGAAACATGAAGCGAATAGGGATGGGCCTTGTCGGAGCAGGATTAATAGGCCCACAACACATTGACGCTGTGAGGCGACTGGGCTTTGTCGATGTTGTAGCGGTCGCTGGTAGTAGTGAGAAGTCGGCCAAAGAGAAAGCAGAGATGCTGGGAATTCCAAAAGCGTACGGAGGATATCAGGCGCTCATTGATGATCCGGATGTTGAGGTGGTGCACAACTGCACCCCAAACTTCTTGCACCTACCGGTGAACAGTGCGGTGATTGCTAAGAAGAAGCATGTTATATCCGATAAACCGCTCGCTATGAATGCGAGTGAAGCGAAGCAGCTTCTAACTGCCGTTCGGCAAGCGGGTGTTGTACACGCAGTCACCTTTAATTATCGCGGCAACCCACTTGTGCAACAGGCGAGGGCTATGATTGCAAATGGGGAGATCGGTCAGCCACATTTTATCCACGGACATTATTTGCAGGATTGGCTGATTAAGGAGACGGATTTTTCTTGGAGAATCGAACCCGAGAAGGGTGGGCCATCGTCAGCTATGGGAGATATTGGATCGCACTGGTGCGATTTGGTACAGCATGTTAGTGGGTTACGAATTGAGTCAGTCCTAGCTGATCTCACTACCGTGATTCCAACACGAACAAAACCTAAAGTTGCTCGAGAGTCTTTTGCAGAAGCAGGC
>DODG01000233.1:0-4467 GCA_003509065.1 Acidobacteriota bacterium | reverse complement strand
GTACTTGTTCGATTCGAGAATGGCTGTAAGGGTGTGTTTTCGGTGGGACAAGTATGCGCAGGTCATAAGAACAACCTTGTGTTCGAAATCGATGGAATGGGTGGTTCCGTGCGGTGGCATCAAGAAAGGCAAAATGAGTTGTGGGTGGGACGTCGAGACGGTGGAAATATTGATATGGCGAAAGATCCTGGAATGATGGATGAGTCCATACAACATTACACCCACTTACCTGGTGGGCACCAAGAAGGATTTGCGACCGCCTTTCACAATGTCATCAGAGATATCTATAGTGTCATTTTGGAAGAAGGGGCTCGAAATGACATTCGACCTCCAGCTTTTGCAACTTTTGAGGATGGGTATCGTGCGAATTGTATTGTGGATGCCGTTCTTGCAAGTTCTGCTGCGGGTGGAGTCTGGACTCAGGTGCAGTACTAAACACTAGGCGTGGGTATTACGAATTAGAGAAGGGTCGCTTACGCGGTTTTAGTCGTAGATAATAGGAGGCTTTAATGTCTATTTCACGTCGTGACTTTGTTCGAGCGTTAGGTTTGAGTGGTGTGGCCCTACACTCGAGTTCCAAGGCAGGGGATTCGATGGAGTTGATGAATCCACGAATGTCTAGCAGTAATCAGCCGTTTAATCGGTTATACGATGCCGGATTCATTAATCTCAGTTCGAACACAAGTCCTCGAGGTCCCAGTGATGCGGTGCTTGAGGTTTTGAGAGGTCGTCTTTCACCTAGCCTCGGACGATATCCTGAAAATACTGGTTTATTAGTTGAGGCGATTGCTGAAAAGGAGAAGTCCCGTCGTGATCAAGTGTTGCTCAGCACGGGGTCTGGAGAGGTCTTGGTGGGCGCTGTTCACGCCTTTGTAACAGCAACACGACCACTTGTTATTGGCATTCCATCCTACGAGACACCAGTGGCAACTGCTGAGTTACTGGACCTTCCAGTTAAATCGGTGCCCGTCGATGAACGATTACAACTTGACCTTGACGCGATGGCAGAGGCAGCTGTTGGGGCGGGACTTGTTTATCTTTGTAACCCCAACAACCCCACTGGGGTGGCGCATTCGGCTTCTTCCATCAAGAAGTTCGTGGAACAAGTGCAGAATACATCTCCCGAAACAGCGATTTTGATCGATGAAGCCTATATAGAATTTGCGGACGATCCAACAGTGAGCACTGCGTTGCCGCTGGCATTGAATTCTCCAAACATCATGATTACCAGAACCTTTTCGAAGATTTATGCGATGGCTGGTTTACGCATCGGATATGCACTTGGGCAAACTGAAACTCTTGAGCGTATGAAAAGGACGGCTCGATTCGGCAGTGTGACTGTGCTTAGTGCGGCTGCAGGCTTGGCAGCATTACAAGATTCTGTACGTAGAAGTTGGGAAATTGAAGAGAATCGAAAAGTGCGAGAATTTACCTTGAATGCATTTCGTCAAATCGGTCGTGAGGCAACGAATTCACAAACAAATTTCGTGTGGGCAAACGTTGGACAAACCTCCAAGGCGTTCCGCGACGCCTGTTTCGAGTTGGACGTCTTGGTGGGCAGAGATTTTAGACCCATAGGTAATCACTACTCTAGGATCTCACTGGGGACCATGGACGAAATGCGCCAAGCTGTTAAAGTGTTTGAAACTGTCCTCACAGAAAACGAGTGATGGCTGAATGTGTGCACCTGATTGAAAAGCGCAACCAGTTGTCAGAACGCACTGGTGTTTTTAGCGCATTGGAGATGTTGTGACCCTACCACAAGATGGTTTTTTAACTCTTAAGCAGCTCACTGCGTTGGTGAAAAGTGACGAGATCGATACAGTTCTTGTTGGTTTTCCAGATCTGTACGGTCGGTTGATGGGTAAGCGGTTTGATGCAACATTTTTCTTGGAGACCGCTGAGCGTCAGGGTACGCACTGTTGTGATTATCTACTGACTGTTGATATGGAGATGACTCCCATTGCTGGGTACGAGCTCGCAAACTGGGAGAGCGGGTACGGCGATTTTCACATGGTGCCTAATCTCGCAAGCTTACGGGTCGCGAGTTGGCTTGAAAAGACGGCACTGGTGATTTGCGATCTTCATAATGGGGAAACCGCAGCGCCGATCGATGAGTCACCGAGGGCTATTTTGAATAGGCAGGTGGCTGCTGCGTCGAAAGCGGGGTTTGATGCCTTGGGCGCATCCGAACTTGAGTATTACATGTTTGAGGACAGTTATCGCGAGGCGCACACACAGCACTATGATGGCCTACAACCAACTGGGTGGTACCTCGAAGATTACGACGCGTTGCAGGGCACCCGTGTTGAGCGGTTTAATCAGCCAGCACGACGGCATCTTGCGAGGTCTGGCGTACCGGTCGAGACTTCAAAGGGAGAGTGGGGCCTAGGTCAGCATGAATTGAATATTCGTTACGCGAATGTCCTTGAGATGGCGGATCGGCACATCATTTTCAAGCAGTGTCTGAAAGAAATAGCTGATTCATTAGGTATGAGTGTCAGCTTTATGGCGAAGTACGCCAAAGATCAGGCAGGGTCGAGTTGTCACGTGCACTTGAGTTTACGGGCAGATGGACGCACGGCGTTCACTGGTGACCAAACCCTTGGTCCAATTCGTTGCTCGAATATATTCAAGTGGTTTTTGGGTGGATGGATCGCTCATGTGCCGGACGTCATGGTGTTTTACGCGCCAAACGTCAATTCCTATCGACGATATCAAGAGAAGTCGTGGGCTCCAACACGGTTGGCTTGGAGTCACGATAATCGAACTGCTGGCTTTCGAGTGGTTGGCAGTGGTGAGAGTTTACGGATCGAATGTCGGTTGCCAGGTGCTGATTGCAATCCTTACCTTGTCTTTGCCGGGTCCTTAGCGTCTGGGCTGGACGGTGTGGCAAATAAAATTGAACCGCCACCACATTTTTCTGGGGATTTGTATGCTGCGACTGAGCAACCGAGTGTCCCGAGCTCTCTTGAGGAGGCCACCGAACTTTTTGAGACAAGCCCTTTCGCACGTTCTGTGTTTGGAGACAGAGTCGTTCAACACTATACTCATTTTTTTAAGACGGAAGCTTCGGCCTACGATGTATCCGTTGGAAATTGGGAACGAAAGCGCTATTTCGAGCGCATCTAGCCAGCGTCAATGACACGTCCCACAATCGGCCTGTCCATGTATGGTAGAGATGATCGAGGACATTTCTATTTACCTTCCGAGTATGTCGATGCGGTGCGCAGAGCCGGTGCGAGCGCAGTTCTCTTACCTCCTGGCGAGCAAGATCTTGATGCCTGGCTCGAGCGTGTTGATGGCTTAATCTTTTGCGGTGGAGGTGATATCGATCATGGGGCTTATGGTGGACGACCGCACTCAAGCTTTTATATGGTTGACGCGGAGCGGGACAATACAGAATTTGCACTTGCGCATCGTGTGTTAGAGCAAAGGATTCCCACGTTAGCTATCTGTCGTGGTGTTCAAGTATTTAACGTGGTCATGGGTGGCACGCTTCACGAACATCTGCCAGATGTTGTTGGAAACACGGTGGCCCATCGAGCACCGCCGAAAGAACCCACGCTGCACACTGTCATTTTGAAAGCAGACTCAAAGGTCTCCAAAATTCTTGGAACGTGCGAATGCGATACGATGTCATGGCATCATCAGGCTATAAATAAAGTTGCTTCGACGTTAACGGTGGTGGGACATGCACCTGACGGCACAATCGAGGCTGTAGAAAAGGATGACCATCCTTGGTTGGTGGCTGTGCAATGGCACCCTGAGTTGACAGCTGACGAAGATGCTAGGCAACAGCGATTATTTGACTCTCTTGTAACCGTGGCGGGTGACATGTCTATTGCCAATAAACGTTCATAATACATTAGTGATTCTGTGTGACGTTTCCGAGGAAGAGTGAATGAGACTTAACGACAAGGTAGTAGTGGTCACCGGCGGCGCCAGTGGTATTGGACGAGCCACCACTCTTTTGTTTGCTGCTGAGGGAGCGAAAGTTGTTGTGGTTGACCTCAACGAGAAGGCTGGGCTGGAGACGGTCAGGTTGACTGAGGAGAAGGATGGAGTTGTAACGTTTTGTAAGGCTGATGTTTCTACCGCATCAGGATGCGAATCGATGGTAAAGATTGCAGAGCAGTCCTATGGACGGCTCGACGTGCTTTTCAATAATGCTGGCATTATGCATAAGGACGATCATGATGCGATTCAGACAGACGAAGCTGTTTGGGACCTCACCATGAATGTGAACTTGAAGAGTGTATTCTTGGGATGTAAGTTTGGGATTCCTGCACTACGACGATCTGGAGGCGGTTCTATTATTAATACCGCCTCTTTTGTTGCATTGATGGGCGCGGCAACGCCCCAGTTGGCCTATACGGCTAGTAAGGGTGGAGTGCTTGCTCTTAGTCGAGAGTTGGCTATCGTTCATGCCCGTGAGCATATACGGGTCAACGCCTTATGTCCTGG
>DODG01000121.1 GCA_003509065.1 Acidobacteriota bacterium | reverse complement strand
ACGCCACCTTGATGGAGTAGTGCATCCACAAGCGTGGTCTTGCCGTGATCAACGTGAGCAATGATGGCGATGTTCCGCCGCAAGGGGTTTGTCGTGTTAGGCGTGGAACGGACTGGAATAGACATCTAGTCAGTATAACGTCTCTTATTGTGGTGCGGTGACGACGTCATTGCAGAACCAAGGCATGAGATGGGATGAAGGTATCCAATTAATCAGTCCCTCAACAACTATTAGCTGCACTCCTTGTCAGGAAGTACAAAGAAGCAATACCTGCTAAAACCTATGATTGCGCGTCGCTTGACCAGCGCAAATCACTTCGACACAGGGGTTTGCTCCCATCCAGTAGCACAATTCAGCTGGTTCTTGGATATCCCAAATGGCGAGGTCGGCTCGGTGTCCTACTTCGAGCATGCCGATTTGTTTCGAAAGACCAAGCGCACCTGCGGCGTGCCGTGTCACACCCAGTAGGGCTTCCTCGATTGTGAAGCGGAATAGGGTGCAGGCCATATTTAACATAAGTAGCAAGGACGTGGCTGGAGAGGAACCTGGATTACAGTCGGTCGCGATTGCCATTGGCACCCCGTGAGCGCGAAAACTCTCAATAGGTGGTAGCTTTGTGGCATGAGTGAAATACCAAGCTCCCGGCAGTAGTACAGCGGTTGTTCCAGAAGTTGCCATCGCGGCTATACCTTCTTCAGCAGCGTGTTCAAGATGATCAGCGGATAAGGCTCCAAAACGTGCTGCTAGTGCGGCGCCTCCCAGGTCAGAAAGTTGATCAGCATGTAATTTAATAGGCAGACCACTCTTTTGCGCTGTCTCAAAGACGCGTTCTACTTGGCTCGGTGTGAATGCAATCCCTTCGCAAAATGCGTCAACTGCATCAGCAAGTTCCAAATCGACCACTTGTGGCAACATCTCATTGCAGATAATGTCGATATAGTCATCGGGTCGAGCAATAAACTCCCGCGGCACTGCGTGTGCTCCTAGAAAACTTAGTTGAATAGTCCCAGGAAAGTCGCTTTCAAGTTTTCGACCAACTTGGAGCATCTTGAGTTCAGTCATGGTGTCTAGTCCATATCCAGACTTGATTTCCACGGTAGTAATGCCTTCTGAATGAAGTCTTGCGAGTCGTGAACTCGCGGCAGACTGTAAAACCGAGGCTGTCGTCTTCCGGGTGGCTGCAACTGTGCTGACGATGCCACCGCCAGCTCGAGCGATAGACTCATAACTCTCACCTTGGAGGCGACGTTGATATTCATTAGAGCGCTGTCCACCGAATATCAAGTGAGTATGGCAATCGATTAGTCCAGGTGTGATCCAGTGTTTTTTTACATCAGTGAAGGTATGCGCCAAATGACTGTGTGGAGTTGGCAAATCGTCCATTGAGCCGATCCAGGCAATGCGGCCATTGTTTACTGCGATTGCTGCATTTTGAATTAGGCCAAGAGAAGGGATGGGTGTCGCCATTGTGGAGAGGTTGGCGTTGACCCATAAATTTTCCCATCGTGGCATGGATAATTTCCGTTATTTCCGGCGAGTTAGGAGCAGAGAGTTAAGCTAACATGTATGCATAGGTTTGTATATGGATACACGGACTAATGAAACAACACTCATGAATCATGATTACACCTCCACATTGTGCACGAAAGGACGAGTTGTAGGATGACGCAGAGCAGTTCAACAACAAGCACCGAACGACCGGCTATTAGAGCTCCCCGTGGCACTAAGCTGAGTGCTCAGACTTGGCAAACGGAAGCTCCACTGCGAATGCTCATGAATAACCTTGACCCGGAAGTTGCCGAACGACCAGAGGATTTGGTCGTTTACGGTGGTATCGGTCGTGCGGCACGTAATTGGGCTTGTTTCGAACGGATTGTAAGCACGTTGCGTTCGCTACAGGCGGACGAAACCTTATTGGTGCAGTCTGGAAAACCGGTCGGAGTGTTTCGCACACATTCTGATGCACCACGTGTGTTGATCGCTAATTCAAACCTGGTTCCTCACTGGGCAACGTGGTCGCATTTTAACGAGCTAGATCGGCAAGGGCTGATGATGTTCGGCCAGATGACTGCGGGTTCCTGGATTTATATTGGTAGCCAAGGGATTATTCAAGGGACCTATGAAACATTCGCTGAAGTTGGGCGACAACACTTCGGTGGTGACCTTCGAGGGAAATGGATACTCACAGCTGGTCTAGGGGGCATGGGTGCGGCTCAACCTCTTGCAGCGACCATGGCTGGAGCCTCGATGCTAGCAATAGAATGTCGACCCGATCGCATCGACCGCCGGCTTGCCACGGGATATTTAGATCGACGAATTGATGATATAGATGAAGCGTTATCGGTTATTCAAGAAGCATGCGTTCAGCGTAAGCCCCTGTCAGTTGGTGTCCTCGGTAATGCTGCGGAGATAATTCCGGCCCTTGTGGCCCGGCAAGTGCGGCCTGATGTTGTGACTGATCAAACTTCAGCACACGATCCCATAAATGGATATTTACCAATAGGCTGGAGTCTTGATGACTGGGATGCTCGACGAGCCGATGACCCTGAAGGAGTTAGGGAAGCCGCCGTAAATTCGATGGTAAAACACGTCGAAGCAATGTTGAAGTTTTCTGATTTAGGTATACCAACGTTCGATTACGGAAATAATATTCGTCAAATGGCGCTTGAGGGAGGACTGGAACGCGCATTCGACTTTCCCGGGTTTGTCCCCGCTTATATTCGACCTCTCTTTTGCCGTGGTGTTGGGCCATTTCGCTGGGTCGCACTTTCTGGGGATCCTGATGATATTTACAAGACCGACGCCTGTGTCAAACGTGTGATCCCTGATGATGCTCATCTTCACCACTGGTTAGACATGGCCAGGGAGAAAATTCAATTTCAAGGATTGCCAGCTAGAATTTGTTGGGTTGGTCTTGGGCAACGACATCGACTCGGCCTAGCATTTAATGAGATGGTAGCTAGAGGTGAATTGAGTGCTCCTGTCGTGATTGGTCGTGACCATCTCGATAGTGGCTCAGTTGCAAGTCCAAATCGAGAAACAGAATCAATGAAAGATGGTTCCGATGCGGTGTCTGATTGGCCTTTTTTAAATGCAATGTTGAATACCGCTAGTGGAGCGACCTGGGTATCAGTTCATCATGGTGGTGGTGTAGGCATGGGCTATTCCCAGCACGCTGGTTTGGTGATAGTTTGCGATGGGACACCCGAAGCCGCTCGGCGTATCGAACGAGTGCTATGGAATGATCCTGCTTCTGGAGTTATGCGCCATGCCGATGCTGGCTATGAGGATGCCATCGCCTGTGCAGAAGAACATCAGTTACATTTACCAATGCTGAGGTAAGGGTGTCCGTGTCAACCATAAATACAATTCATATTGATGCCCCAGACACAGTAGTCGGCTTGGCCGCATTGCGTTTGGCTTACTTGGGCCCAACCTGCATCACGATTGGCTCTTCAGCGAAAGAAGCGATCGAAAAATCGCAGCAAGTAGTGGAGCAGGTTGTACGAGATGGGCGTGTGAGTTACGGTATTAATACCGGCTTTGGTCAACTAGCACAAACAGTGGTTCCGGCAGACCGGTTACTCGATTTACAGAAAAACCTTGTTCATTCACATTCAGCGGGTGTTGGCGAACCCTTGGATGATGCGGTTGTCAGGCTAACATTGGTGCTCAAGGTGGCGAGTCTGGCACGTGGTCGTTCTGGTGTGCGAACGATGATCCTAGACACACTCAACCGTCTCCTTGAGCGAGAAATCTATCCTGTGATTCCATCTAAGGGTTCGGTTGGTGCCTCTGGAGATCTTGCACCTTTAGCGCATCTTGCTGGTGTGTTAATCGGAGAAGGCCAGGTTCGAATTCAGGGTGAGGTTGTCTCAGCTCGTGAAGGATTACGGGTAGCTGACCTTCCTCCACTGGAACTCGGACCGAAAGAAGGGTTGGCACTGCTTAATGGCACTCAGGTTTCAACAGCCCTCGCACTTGGAGGCTTGTTTGAGGCTGAAGATCTTTTGCTGGCAGCTGTGGTGGCGGGCGCAATGGCAGTTGAGGCGAGCAAGAGTAGCCACACCCCTTTCGATGAACGAATTCAAGCTGCCAGAGGACAACGTGGACAAGTGATCATCGCTGCTGCATTTCGTAGTTTTCTTACTGGCAGTGCGATTAATGAGTCGGAGAAAAACTCGGGACGTGTGCAGGATCCCTATTCAGTACGCTGTCAACCACAGGTGTTAGGGGCCTGCCTTGATTTAATGCGGTCGTCTGCTGAGATCCTTGAGATCGAGGCCAATGCCGTGACCGATAATCCACTTATATTTGCGGAAAGTGGTGATATTCTATCCGGCGGAAATTTCCATGCAGAGCCAGTCGGCATGGCTGCTGACGTGCTCGCCTTGGCGATTGCAGAGATTGGTTCATTGTCCGAGCGTCGAATTGCCTTCTTGGTTGATTCCAAAATGAGTGGCTTGCCACCTTTCTTGACAGAACACAGCGGAGTTAATTCGGGATTCATGATCGGGCATGTCACGGCGGCCGCACTCGCTTCTGAGAACAAGTCACTGGCGCACCCAGCGTCTATTGACAGTATTCCAACATCGGCAAATCAGGAAGATCACGTGAGTATGGCCACATTCGCGGCTCGCCGTTTACTGACGATGACCGACAATACGGCAGGGATTCTCGGGGTCGAACTACTGGCAGCTGCACAAGGTCTTGAGTTTCATCATCCGCTAATTTCCTCAAAACCTGTTATGCGTGTGCTGGGTGAGATCCGATCTGAGGTCCCATCGTACGGCGATGATCGCGCGCTCTCCGGAGACATTGCCACTATGAAGAGGTTTATTCGTTCCGGGCGTTATCGTGGGCATATCAAGGACTGCGGTATTCCGAGTGCTCCACGTTCCTGACAAGGCCATGCATCATCCAGTATGCCGCTGATGTTATCAGGGACAACATCAGCCACTTTATTAAATCCATAAGCAACCTCACATCCAGAGATGGCCAGGTAAATTGGTACTGAATCAATTCCGCAGAGTGTTCCCGCATCCAATGCCATCCGGTGTGGGCGATTAGTGCTGACGCAATAATTATTCCGAGTCGTTCCTTTATCGGGAGCTTGCGAATAGTTGTCAATACGAGAATCAGTAAACTCAAAGCTACTAAAAAGCCTAATTCCAGACCTAAGTTGAATGCGAAACGAGAGAGAGAACTGTATGAACCCGCAAATTGAAGTGTCGGAGTAATCACTGAATTGAAGCCAAACCCATAGACGAGTCCAAAGCCAAATGCCGCAGGCCAGCGAAACGCTAAATTCGCACCGATAATGTTTTCGAAGGCTGCGTAGATAATTGAAATGGCAATAGCAGTCTGCAGAAATGCTGGAAACCAAAGCCCTGTCGGGATTACCTCATATGCTGACGCGAACAACGTTATGGAGTGTGTAAGTGCAAATGCGGCTGTGACCAAGACCATTGGGCGGATACGAGAAAAGGGTAACACTAGACATATTAAGAAGAGCCAATGATCTAGTGTGCTAAAGACGTGAGTAAATCCGGACTGGATGAAATACCAAGCAGCTTGATGCCAATGTGGCTCAAGCCTAACTAACCCAGGATAACCTTCATACTCGAACGAACGCGTGGTTCCCGATTGTGGCAAATATTTAAGATCGGTGATTACGTTCAGTGCTCGACTTGTAAAGTTTGCATCGATCGAAAAATTTGCGTTGTCAGAGTGAATATCGTATTCGATCAAGACGTCAAGAAGACTTTGTTGCCAGTACAATAAAGTTTCCGGGTTCAGTCCAGGGCCGAGTACATGTTTCACCGCTCTGTCGTAAGCTCTAAAAGAGCTATCGGATGGCAGAGAGGTTCGTGCAGCAAGAATGCGAGGAGCACTGAGAGGCAGGTTGTCTTCGTAGATGGTGATCTGGCTTAGGACACCTGACCGTACAATGTTGCGTAACGCGGGCTCGATTCGAGGTAAATCGAGAAAGCCTGGATCTACCGTTGGAATATCGAAGTCTCCCATTACCCGTAATGGTAAACGTAGCAACAAGTGAAGTTTCTGATTCACTGGCTTGACGAAGATATGAAATGTGGCGTCGTTTGGTATGAGTTGAGCTGCTGAATTAATTGGTATCAGGAGAAGCCATACTGATATCAGGAATCCTTTTGAGATATACGAATGCAGTGCGGTAACGTTCAATTTCAAAGGAATTTCCAGGAATCTAAACACCAGACTATCTGACTGCTCGCCAGAGCGGGCTGACTTGGAATATCAATCCAAGACCAGCCCTCAGATTGTAGTTACGAAGGGACGTGTCAGTCACGAACCTGATTTAATTCGATAGCCGTCTTCGGTTTCTTCACGAAAGTCCTGATGACAAGCACCGCATGTCTTTCGAATAGCTGCAAGAGCATTTCGTGATCCGCTGTAGTCGTTTGCTCTGGCTACAGTAGTCAGGTTGTTAGAGGCAGTGACGGCATCTGCGGCGATCCTTGCCGCCGCGTCGGTGCCACGGTTCAACCAGAATTCTTCTACTAGTTGAAACATTGCCGCAAGCCTTTTTCCGTCCTCTTCAGTTTCTGGCCAGTACCGGGCATCGATATGACCTTCTGCATCTCCAACGGTTAAACCGATTTCCTTCATGGTTGCAGGAAAGTCAGCCTCGTTAAGCTCTGTTTGACGAGCACCAGTCGGGTAGGAGCATAAGAGGTAGAACACAGTGATCACTGTGAATACCTTATAAGTATTTATGATCGGCATCCCATCTTCCTTCTTCGTCAGAACAGAGTAGTAATGCTATCGCGCAATTAATTGCTAGCGAAACAATAAAAGAGACCGTCACCTCCGGTGCCAATGAGGTCCTCTTGACTGCAGCCGCGGCTACCATGTGCGGCATTCCACGATGTGGGATTGTCGCCACCTCCTTGCCGGTCGTGATGTCCGACTAGAGCACTACCAGCGCCGTCACTGGTCCAATTTGCACAGGTTGTGTCATCACTTCCAGAAGCTGCAGTGCCATCCAATTGTGAACCAGTCAGAATGTCGTGCCGGTTTACGTCATCACCGCGACCACTAATGACATCACCAGTCGCGCTAATACTGTTTTCTTTGCCCAATTTATTGTTGTCACTATGAAGGTCGGCGACGCCAGAGGCAACCTGCACACCGTTAGCGTTGTGCCATGGACCGCTACCGATACGGTCACGTGCGTTCACGCCGTCTTGGCCGGTTGTACTCAGATAGGCATGCCAAGTTCGATTTGTCGAGCCGGCGGCTTCCGCGACCATTTGACAGTACTGATCAGCGCCTGCAAGGCCACCAAGGTTGGCGCCATTGCCTGGTCCCTTACCTGTGAGGAAGAAGGTCATTTCGCTCTGTGTGGATGTTTGATG
>DODG01000027.1 GCA_003509065.1 Acidobacteriota bacterium | reverse complement strand
CGGAATGGAATTGGGTTCCAGAGATCTCGCCATGTTCCCCAGCCTGTACCGCGAAACACGTCCCCGTTACTGAACCTGTGCTCAAGAGTGACTCCCCCTTGCCCCTGGGTTGCGTCTTCACCCCATCCCTGGGTAATCGCGAGGTTCCGTACGCTCTGCGGTTTCTGAAGCGCATCGGCCTCGTTGACCGTGCTGGCACTTTCTCCAAATGGCATATCAAAGAGATTAAACATGCCTCGGATTTCCGTGGATGGCGAAAGCTCAACCCGCATCACGAAGTTAGCTCGACGAACCTTCGCCGCACTGTGTTCACGGAATCCCTCGGTCTCTACCCTATTGACGTTGAACAAGTAGCTAAATCGACCCGACGTCCCATGACCCTTAACCTGCTGCCTCCGATACTTGTGACTGCCAAATTGAATGTCGGGTTCGATCCAAAAAGGATCCGATGACGGAAATTCCGTCCGAAGATTGATCACCCCGCCAGCCGCATTGCCATACAGGACGGAATTCGGTCCACGGATAACTTCTAGCCGACCGGCGGCACCCAAATCGAGATTAGTCGGCTGTGTCGTCCCATCCGCAGTAGTCAGTGGAATGCCATCCTGCAGCAGCTGAATACCCCGCATCCCGAATCCGACCATGGGCGCACGGATTGTTGCTTGCACGCCACCAGCAAGACTAAAATTTCTTCGATTTTCTACAAATAATCCAGGAATTCCGCGAAGCGTTTCAGCCAAGGCTTCTTGGCGCTGGGCAAATTGAATTTCATCTCGCCCAATAACGGAAACGGCCATCGGAACCGCACTACGATCTTGATCGGTGCGAGTCACTTTGACAGTTTCTGTAAACGCTGAAATGTCCAGTGTGATGTTCAGTGTCGCCGAAGCTGCAGCCTCAATCGTGATTGGCCGCGCCCAACCACTAAAGCCTGGCAGGATGGCCTGGAGCTCATAGTCACCCGCAGGCAGCAGGAGAAACTCGAAGCGACCTTGTATATCGCTCACCGTACTGTCTGAGATCTCCGTTTCGAGATTTCTTACATTGATCGTTGCGCCAGGCAGCACGGCACCAGTCTCATCTCGAATCACGCCGGCAACAGCGCCTTGGTCACCTTGTGCAAACCCATAAGGTGCGCACACGAAAATCATTATGTACGTCAGTAATGCAGTCAGGAAACAGGTCCCTTGTTTCATCGTATGCCCTTGCGATTTAAGAATAAGTTTCTCTCGTGGTAAATATCGGTTGGATCAATAGGAACAGTAATTAATACGGACAACTGTCTTCTCACAATGACAGTTGTGTATATCCAACAGCCCGCAAGTAAACATTCGTTTAGGGTCCCTAAGGTTGGATCTCCGATTCCGCAATCGTCTTGTAAGGCTGCGCGAGCTTCAGCATAGTTAGTAGCCGAATCACGGGCCATGCGGGATCGAACTCGCTACGGCGGTAACTAAACTTTGGACTCCTTGGAAAACCATGGTGATTATTGTGAAGTCCTTCACCTGCAGTGAGGAGCGCAATCGACTGAAGATTCGTGGCGCCGTTCTTGAAATTTCTATAGCCCACGTAGTGACACAATCCGTTAATCGATGACGAGAGGACGAATACATAGAGCAAGCCATGCGTAAATGCTGCGGCCAGTCCCCAGCCCACACCAAGCACCTGACAGAGTCCAACGATACCTATCAAAACACCGACCGTGCCCTTATCAAATACCCATCGATCCCAAAAATCTGGTTGGAGATCCTTCGCGTACTTTTCGACTACCTCTGGGTCACGAGCCGCACGAACGTAATGAAAGAAATTGCCCAACTGAACGGACCAAAATCCTTCGAGATGGGGACTATGCGGATCGCCTTCCTCGTCAGAAAATGCGTGATGCTTCCGATGCACTGCCACCCATTGACGCGGCACAATACCAGTAGTCATCCAGATGAAGAATCGAAACACCCACTCCACAACTGGATTGAGCACAAGCGAGCGATGCGTAGCCGCTCGATGTAAATAGATGGTTGTACTAAAGACTGCGACTTGTGTTACGGCTGCTGTAACCAGTAACGCAACGAGCAATGGTGCCACTCGATCCTCCATCAATAATAAGCACGGCAACCATAAACACTTCCACCGCGCAGGGATATACTTCTCAGGCTAACACACTCGCCGGTTCGGTCGCAAAAACCACCTTAATGCTAAGGGGTCCTGCCTACATCATCCATGCCGCCGTTCAAAATCCCGCATAAATAATGCCAGCGCAACTGCCCCACTTTCTGGCATCGCATTATACAGCGATGCACGCTGTCCCTCGAGTAACCTATGCCCCGCGATCCCCAAGAGTCCGACCTTGGTCGCCTCCTGCGCGAAAACTTCGTCCAGTGATTTAGTAGGTAACTTAAACGTGATATTCATAAACGATCGACTATCGTCAGTGGCAACGCCCTGGTAAAATTCCGTCCTATCGATCTCCGCATAGACCTTAGCAGCCTTGCGCTCATTACCACGGGCAATCCCAGCTAGACCACCCCGTTCCCGTAACCATTTGACGACCAAGTGCAACACGTAAATGCCGAACACCGGCGGCGTGTTGTAACGAGAACCATGCTTAACTAGGGTCGCATAATTCATCACCGACGGTAAGGAACGGGATGACCGCTCTAGGAGATCGTTACGAATGATGACTAATGTCAAACCAGCCGGCCCAAGATTTTTCTGGGCGCTGGCATATACGAAACCGTATCTCTCAATGTTTAGGGGACGACTAAAAATATCCGACGACATATCACTTACCAGTGGCACCGTGCCAACATCGGGCGCGTCCTGCCACTGTGTGCCGTAGATTGTATTGTTTGAAGTGAAATGGACATAGGCCGCATTTGGTGAACAAGTCAGCTCGTCTTGACGTGGAATCCGTATAAATCCTTCCGACTCAGTCGATCCCGCAATCCTCACTGCACCGACTTTTTCAGCTTCCTGAACG
The DNA here is from genome assembly GCA_003509065.1 of Acidobacteriota bacterium. The sequence goes on along the minus strand of DODG01000027.1, from coordinate 2,853 downwards.
GCCTTTTGTGACCACACACCAGTGACCAGATAATCGGCCGGCTGCTCTACCGATAACAGATTCATTGGCAGCATAGAAAATTGCAGGCTCGCGCCTCCGTGCAAAAACAGCACACTATAATTTTCTGGAATGTCGGCAAGGGCTCTGACATCCGCTTCAACATCATGCAGTAGTTGGTCCACCGTGCCTGATCGGTGGCTCATCTCAAGAATCGACATGCCGCTATCCGCCAAATTCAGCAGATCCTGCTGTACGATCTCAAGCACTGAAGCCGGTAATATTGCTGGGCCCGCACTAAAATTAAATACCTGACTTGATTGAGACATAGGAGTAGGCATCTGTTACTTAATCATGTGAATCAAGAGTCCGTCACGGAGCTTTGGCTCGAACCAGGTCGACTTCGGTGGCATCATGCCTCCCTCGTCCGCGATCGTCATGAGATCCTCGAGATCCACGGGATGAAGTGAAAAAGCAATTGCTGCCTGACCAGACTCAACGCGCGCCTCAAGTTCAACGATTCCGCGACTACCACCGACGAATTCCACACGCGGATCGGTGCGGATATCAACAACTTTCAGTAACGGCTCAAGGATGTTCTCCTGTAACCGAGCCACATCTAATCGAGCGACGCGTTCATCCTTCGTTTCTTTATTTTCTGCAACGTACAAACTAATAACGTGCCACTCTCCCCCAAGGTACATCGATACTTTTCCACGGCAAGTTGGCATTGGCGAGCCAGGCTGCACTACATATTTTGATCGTAATCGGGTAAGCATTTCTTCAACGTTCATTCCGGCAAGATCCCTCACCGTTCGGTTATATGGCAGCACCTGTACTTGTTGATCCGGAAACGCAACGGCGAGAAACACATCGTGGCGAGCCATCGACCCGCTATCACCCTTTCTCATACCCCTCTTCCGTAACTCAACACGTGCACGTGCTGCGCTCGCAACTCGGTGATGTCCATCGGCTATGTAAAGCGCTGGTACGGATCGGAATTCATTCACCATTTCGCTTTTCAACTCAGAAGAGACTCTCCACAGTCTATGGCGCACATTGTCAGTCGCTTCAAAATCGTAAATCGGACCCTCCTCACAAGTGCGGTCAACCAGTTCGTCGATCGTCGTCAACGCACGATAGGTAAGAAATACAGTGCCAGTCTGAGCTCCAAGAGCCAGCATGTGACGCGTACGATCGTCTTCTTTGTCGCGACGAGTGTGTTCGTGCTTTTTGATCAGCCCGTGTTCGTACTCATCAAGCGAACAGCACATGGCCACACCCGTCTGCTCGTGAGTGGCTGTCGTCAGTTGATAGCAATAGAGTGACGGCTCCGCTTCGAGCGTGTACCGCCCAGCTTGGGTTAGTGTTTCAAAATTCTGAACTGCCCGATTGTAAACACTTTGAGCATAAGAGTTTTCAGTAGACGGTAGGTCGATTTCGGCTCGCAACACTTTCAGAAAGCTCAATGGCTCTGCGTCCACTAACCTGCGCGCCTCCAGAGTGCTTACGACGTCATACGGTACGGCTGCAACACGCGCCGCGACGTCCGGTGCCGGCCTAAAGGCCTGAAACGGATGAATGGTTGCCATATGGTTAGCTGGAGTGAACGGGTTGACCCCATCAATCAAGGCGCATCATCGACCGTACCTTCAATGGAGAGCACGAGTTCGTCTGGAAATAATCTGGCCATGCGATCGCGTGCTACCTTGAAGTCTGCCAGGTGTTGTTTAGGAATTGGATCACCTGGCGGCATTTTGCGGTGTTCAACAAGTGGATTGACAAATACGCCATTCTTCTTGAGACGATAATCAAGATGAGGGCCTGTAACCAACCCAGTCGCCCCAACTCGACCGACAAGTTGTCCTTGGTCAACCCGAACGCCTTTGCGTATTCCTTTTCCGAATGATGATAGGTGTAAATAGTACGTTTCGTAACCACCACTGTGCCGCAACCGCACCATTCTACCTGAAGCCCCACTCATCGCAGCCGAGAGAACCACGCCGTTGGCTACAGCGATAACTGGTGTTCCCGTTGGTGCGCCATAATCCACGCCGAGATGCGCTCGGCGTTCTCCAAGAATCGGGTGCATTCTATTTCGTGAAAACCGTGAGGTAATGCGAGGCTCAAAGCGGAGTGGCGATCGCAAGAAAAGCCGCTTGAGTGAATTCCCGTTCTCGTCGTAGTACCCGGGCTTACCATCAGGCGGGGTATAAAGAAAAGCTCTAATGCGTCGACCATTATTGTCGAATGCTGCAGCAAGCACATCACCATAACCCGCGAATTGGTCTTCCCGGAAAAATTTCTCGAACACCACCTGAAAACGATCACCCCGTCGCAGATCGTTGTTGAAATCGATCTCTCCACCGAGGACATCCGCCATCGACATGGCTAGCTGAACTTGTTCACCACTATCGTTGATGGCGGCAACGAGTGACGTGCGTGTCTCGTCAATATCACCACGCATAGCCAGCACAGCTCGCTCTTTGACGTACGGAACAATTTCCGCCAAGAACGTATCTGGGTTAAATCCAGCGTGCTTGACGCTAAGAAAGCGATCTGAATCGATGTGGTACTCGAACTGACGAGGTAATCCGTCGAGCGTCTGGGTCAGACGATACTGATGCTGGGCCTTAATTTGACGCACATCAAAAACTGCATCAACTTGCTCAACAATAGCCGCTACGTTCCTATTGCTGACTTGATGTGAATGCAGAATACTCGCCAGCGTGGCATTCTGGGGTACGAGCGCGTCAACGACGTCAACATCTAATGGAAGAATGATGTCATTCGCACGCCTCACCGCCTGAACTGGGGCTGTTTCGGAAACCACCTGCCCGCAGGCAGCCAAGCATA
>DODG01000012.1 GCA_003509065.1 Acidobacteriota bacterium | reverse complement strand
CTGAATTGTAGGGATTCAACGCTCATCAGAGAGTCGGTCCCATCCCTGTTCAGACGAAGGTCACGCACTGTCACGAATCCCTCGTGAGTGGTCACCTCATAGTCCGCATAAGCACCGGAAAAAACTGCTGTATCACTTCCCGCGTTCCCGTTGATCCGGTCATCTCCTTCGCCCCCTGTCAGGATGTTATCTCCAGAATTTCCAATCAATGTATTTGAATGTCGATTCCCAGTAAGGTTTGCGTCATTGCTTCCTGTCAGAGTTACGTTCCGCAAGTGCTGTGATTTGTGCGTATATGCCTGGGACTCATCAAGCTTAATCGAGAACGTGCCCTCAAAATCCAGGGGTAATTGCGGTGTGTACGTCAGGTAGGGGTGAAAGAAACTCGTCACCACTTCATACGCTGCTGGGTCGATTTCCAACAAACGAAGACGTGTATTTGCTGCATTTTGTCCCCAATGGGCCGTACCTTCGGGCATTTCTCCGGTTTCTAGGTCCCTACCCTCCCACCGCTTCGGCTGCACTACCCATAGGTCGAAGTAAACGTCAAATTCCTGCGCAAAATACTCAACTGAATTGCTACCGTTGTCGTGATCCTTTGACCATCCTTTTGCCGCAGCAGCCGTATGCGCTGTTTCGATTTCGGCTTGAAATTCCGGGAGTGCGTTCATGATGCCTCTGACTTGCACAAGGTGCAGAACTTCCTCGTAGGATGCATCTCGTGTGATGTGATTCATGTAGTCATAACTACCTTCAACGGTAGTTTCGTTTTCCCACAAACTTTGCATCGCCAAGTCAGTTACCCCTCTGCCTAAGCTGCCCGCCCTTGCCACATTCGCATCTTCAGAGGTATTGAATAAAGTCATCGTCGCTTTAACATCCGCCATCGCGTTCGCGACCACCGCCTTGTCATCCCCGTACCTGGAACCTGGGTAACTGGCCAACTGGTGTTCCATAACGTTTCTTGCTTTTAGGATTTTGTCGTCCGACCACGCGTCCTGTACTAGGAAATGAATCGGCTTACCGTTGGGCGCAATCAACTTCGTGTACTTTGAGAATACTTCCCTAAATACCGCAGGCGTGTTGGAGGGCAACGGAACAATGCCGTTGGGAGAACCAGAGATATCGATATCGGGCAAGGTAACTACCTGTCCGTATGCGGAATCAGCACCGGTACATGACAACAAAAGCAGTGTCCCGAGCAAAATAGGAATTAAATTATTCTTTGGCACAAGTACCTCCGTTTGCCTTTAGGTCAATCCAAAGTAAGGGGCACAATGGTTCTTGGATAGTCCAAACCACCACACTGCATCTTCATGTAGCTTTTTTTTCAACTCCGCTTCCCTGATAACCTGCTCTCCGCCTGAGCGACACAACCTGGACAACGATCCCCCTGCACCGAACGAGGTAAACACCGTGATAACTCGTGGAGCAATACTTTTAATTACCGTGATGTTCACAGTTCCTAGCCCCTACCCACAACGGGTAGACCCTTCTATTCGCCCCCTACCGCAGCGCACGGTAGAGACTGATAGAGAAGCTCTCCGCTTGATGAGAAACGAAAAGCTTGCCCTAGTCTTACCCGGCGCCATGCGGGACAACAACGTAGACATGTGGATTCACGTTAGTCGCCCCGGGGACCTGATGGAGCAATATTTTGGCTTGCCGGGCGGGTATTTGATTTTTGCTGATCTTGGCGAAACGGTTGAACGCGCTGTTTTTGGAGGAAGTGAAGGCACTGTTGAAGACATTGACGTTCGAGGATCCACGAATCTTGCCCGGGCTTTTCACGGGTATAACTACAACAATTCAGATCCTCGACAGGGTTTCTCAGTACCTAACGTCTATGACGAAATATCAGACTACGTTGCTGAAAGAGATCCTCAGGTCATTGGCGTAAATTTCTCGGACTGGCTCCCTGTTGCTGACGGAATTTCTCATGCTCAATTTTTGAGGCTGGAAAATATCTTGGGACCTGAATATTCCAGCCGGATTATTTCGGCAGAAGCAGTTATCACAGATTTCCTGACAAGAAGAACCGCCAGGGAAATTGCTGCACAAACCGAAGTGCTGGCGCTGGCTCGCCAGCGGGCGAAACAAAACCTGGCACAAGTCATCCCGGGGGTGACGACAGTCAGGGATATAGGAGCTCGTGTCTACTACTCAGCAACAAGCAAACCTGAAGATACGGTGAACGAATTCCCACCGGATGTGAGGTATTTCCTGCCCAACCCGGATTATGTCTTGCAGCCAGGAGATCTGTTCGTTGGAGGAGGGCGAGGCGAAGGCGACCCTGGGACTTATATGGGCTTTGCTGTGGATACCAAGATTCATGCATACATCTTGAGAGAAGATGAAACACGCGTCCCAGATTTCCTGCAAGAAGTCTTTGATAAGGCAATAGCAGGTCAATGGATTATGCGCGACCACATGAAAGTAGGTATGACGGGCGGGGAATCATTGGCTGCAATGGTCAAGGCAATGGAAGACGCCGGTTATATCTATACGCCGTTTATCGATAACGGCACAGAAGATTACGAGATGATCCAGGAGGCTCTCTCCAATACTGATAAACCTGGATTCTCCATCGATAATCATGCTATGGGTAACACTGGAGGCGATGTCAGGGTTGAAGGACCATCTATGGCCGCATTTCGTGTGAACACACACAATTTAAGAATTCAGGAAAATCATATTTTTGCCTTTGAATACATGGTTCACATGAACATTGATGAAAGGCCAGGTTATCCATTGGCTTTTAATATTTCCAACCCTCAAGTTGTGACCAGCAAGGGAGTCGAATTCATACAGCCACCAAATGAAGAAATATTCCTGATCCACTGATACTGGGCACGAAAATGTTTGCGTATTCACTAGTTCGTTTGACGGCGCCGGCTCAATTGACCAAAGGAATAAAGTGAGTAGTCAGCTTACGTTTTACTAACCAAGGGAGGCCCATCATGTACACGCGATCCGTACTAACTATCGCAATCGTTGTTCTTGCAATGCTACCTGTCGCCTGCGGTGTGCCCCAGGACGGCACACCAGGAACTAACAACAACGAATCCCGGGGTGGTAGCTACGATGATCTGGCAGCTCTTTTTAATGAATTTCGTGAGCTCGAACGCCCAGAACCAGTCGACGGAGTGCCGGACTACACAGCCCCAACAATCGAGCGACAGTACAGCGAACTGAGGAACCTACAAGCTCAGCTAGCAGAGTTCGATATCAATGACTGGCCAATTTCAGAACAGATTGACTATCACCTGGTTAGAGCAGAGATGAACGGGCTGGAATTCTTCCATCGAGTTATGAAGCCATGGTCAACGGACCCGTACGTCTATTGGGGATCGTCAACCTCCACAAGCCGCCCTTACTACGGATTTTCAGACCGGCCTGCCGTTCCCGAAGGACCAGGATGGGGCGAACTCGGTTTCGACGGTAAACCAAGTTTCCCGCTAAGTAGTGAGGAGGTAGACGCCTACGGGGTTCGACTGCGCGCATTGCCAAGAATATTGGCGCAGGGAAAGGCCAATATCAGCGTCACTGAAGCCAAGCATGATATGGCGTTGATCACCCGCCGGGCACTGGCCGTGGAAGGTGAACTCCTAGGCGAGATGATAGCCCCGATGAAGGAACACCATCCGGAACTAGTTGCCGACACGGAAGCTGCATGGGCTGCTGTGCAGGATTATCGAGACTGGATTGACGAGAACCTGGACAAAATGACGGCACCGACAGGTGTTGGAACTGAGAATCTCAACTGGTGGCTAAAGAATGTCTGGCTGCTTCCTTACGGTTGGGATGAGATCTGGACACATGCAAGCAGCGAATACGATCGGGGATTGGCAACACTCAAGCTAGAGGAGTATCGCAACCGCGACTTACCACCATTGGAGCCGGCAGCAACTGAAGAGGAGTACCTTCGCCGTCATCAAGAAGCAGAGGATCACTTGCGACGATTCCTACTTGAAGGTGAATTTCTAACCGTGTCTGCTGATGATCTTGCCGCAGCATATGCTGCGTATCCAGCGCGCCCAGCGAAGAGCGTCAATCAAGTCTATGAAGCTCCATCCCAACCCCGCAACTTTTTAGCAGGAATCATTCACGAACACTTGGG
>DODG01000170.1 GCA_003509065.1 Acidobacteriota bacterium | reverse complement strand
CGTTTTCTTGTGTGTTCTCGTGGTGATTGTCGTGCTCCAATTAACAGCGTGGTTGTTAGGATACCGAAAGAAAAATTTCTCGGGCGAAGACTCGAACTAACCCACATCTGCATTTCACAGATCTGTATCGCTTAAGGGATTCTCACCTTATGACCGCCATAAAAACAAATTCAGGGTTTAATCCAGTTCACTTGGAATTAATTAAAAACGCGATAGGTTCTGTTGTTGACGAGATGGTGCTTACTGTGGTTCGAACAGCCTATTCGTCCATCATGAAAGACACAATGGATTTGTCGAGCGCCTTTTGCGACAGACAGGGCAGAATGATTGCACAAGGCCTTAGTCTACCCCTGCATCTTGGATCGATTCCGGACGCAATGGATAAGGTCTTAGAACATTTGGGCGACGACTTTGTCGCCGGTGATGTCGTCATTCTGAATGATCCTTATGTAGCGGGAGGCATGCATCTCCCAGATATTTTTATGTTCATGCCGGTATTCAGAAATGACTATATGTTGGGATTTGTTGTTCTCGTCGCTCATTTCAATGACATGGGTGGCCGTGTTCCGGGATCCAGCGCAGCGGACTCGACTGAAATCTTTCAGGAGGGCTTACGCATACCTATCGTCAAGTTATACGAGAAAGGCAAACGGAACGATATGCTATTGCGGATCATCCGGCTGAATGTCCGTATTCCAGATGTCGTGGAAGGTGACCTGGATGCCCAATATGCAGCCTGCCGAATTGGAGAGCGCGGCATACAGGAATTGGCAGACAAATACGGCATCGACATGCTAGAGGAGTATTTCGATGAACTACTCAACTACAGCGAACGGGCAGCACGAAACACCATTCTCTCTATACCCGATGGCACATATAAGTTCGAAGACTTTCTTGACGATGATGGTGTCAATATGGGTATACCCATACCAATCAAAGTTCGCATCGAAGTAACTCACGACGAAATTCTGTTCGACTTTCAGGGTAGTTCTAAACAGGTACAGGGTGCCATCAACTGCACAATGTCGTTCGTAAAGTCATCTGTGTATTTTGCATTGAGATCGGTGATGTCGTCGGATGCCCCTAACAATTCCGGATTTTTTCGCCCCGTGGCTGTCAAAGCGGAACTGGGGTCGATTCTCAATCCCCGGGCTCCGGGTGCCTGTGCAGCCCGTGGCGTGACGGGCTTTCGAGTTATAGATGCCATCACTGGTGCACTTTCTTTCGCCGTGCCGAAGCGCATAAGAGCACCCGGTGAGGGAGGCACGACGAGTTACAGTATTTCTGGCTACGACATTGATGGGCGCTTCAATATGTTTCGAGAGGCTGTGATGGGCAACTGGGGGGGAGGCCTGAATCGTGATGGTTTGGACGGTGTAGCGAATCCTGCAGCAAACGTAGGGAATGCACCATGCGAGATGGTAGAGAAACAATCCCCCCTGCAAGTAGATAAATATGAATTAGTAACAGACAGCGGAGGAGCTGGTAAGTGGCGCGGTGGAATGGCTGTACGCAGACAGCTTACGTATCTGGGCGAGTCCGCAACAATTCAACTTCGATCTGATCGTCGTATGCATCCCCCGTATGGACTTTACGGTGGTAAATCAGGCGCGCCCTCTAACAACGAACTAATTGAGCAAGGTTGTTCTGAACAATTACCTACAAAATTCGTGCGACAGATAAAAAAGGGACAATCTATCTGCCACACGACCGCCGGGTCTGGCGGTTATGGAAGTCCTTTTGAACGAGACCCCAGCCTGGTTTTATCGGATGTCATCAATGACAAAGTGACCAAAGAAGCCGCTGAGGAAATGTACGGCGTCTGCCTGAACGGCCCGCCATGGTGTGTCGACGAACCCGCGACCGAAATCCTCCGGGGAGCCCATGAAAAAGAGTCCAACTAAACCGGAAACTATGACACCTCTACCCTCAGGAATGCGAGTGGGTGTCGATATTGGCGGCACTTTCACTGACCTGGTATTCACAAATGCCGATCAGCATCTCGATAAACTGAAAGTCCCATCCACACCTGATGATTATTCCAGGGCGATAGTGTCTGGAATCGAGAAATATCTGTCTCAAAAAAACATTGATGGGGAATCAATTAATGAAGTAGTGCATGCGACTACTGTCGCTACGAATGCTATTCTGGAACGGAAAGGAGCACGGACAGGTCTTATTACGACTAAGGGGTTTCGAGATGTTCTCGAACTTCGCCGCATTCGAATACCCTTCTCCTATGATCTGAACTGGCAAAAGCCAGCGCCCCTAGTGGATCGTTTTCTTCGATGTGAAGTTAACGAACGAGTAGATGCTGCCGGTAACATTTCAACACCTCTTGACAAGTCCTCTTTACAGGATGCCATACAGCGGTTACGTGACGCATCCGTCACATCTGTAGCGGTGTGCCTGTTGCACTCCTACATGAATCCATCGCACGAACAAGAGATCGGTGAAACCATTCGAAACGAGCTGCCGGATGTATATGTCTCTCTTTCGCATGAAGTGCTACCTGAAATAAAGGAGTTCGAAAGAACCAGTACAACGGTCGTCAATGCCTATGTAGCACCCCTCATTGGGCACTACCTTGATGAACTGCGTGAGAACTTGAAAAGGTTGTCAGTATCTGCGCCAATACTGGTGATGCAATCTAACGGTGGACTCATACCCTCGGTCACGGCGAGCAAACAACCAGTAACCATCATTGAGTCGGGGCCGGCAGCCGGGGTGATTGCGGCGGCCGAAGTCGCTAGGAAAGGCAACTATCCTAACGTCATCACTCTAGATATGGGTGGAACCACAACCAAGGCTTCCATTATTGAGCAAGGTGAAATTCTACGGGCGGGTGAATATGAAGTTGGTTCTCCTGTATCAGTAAGTAGTCGTCTGGTCCGGGGTAGCGGTTATCTGTTACGAATCCCCGTGGTTGATATTTCTGAAGTCGGCGCCGGCGGTGGCAGTATCGCCCAAGTCGATACCGCTGGTGCCGTTCGAGTAGGACCGCGCAGTGCTGGAGCTGACCCCGGACCCGCGTGCTATGGCTTCGGGAACCAATATCCAACTGTCACCGACGCTAATCTCGTCCTTGGGTATCTCAATCCAGATTCGTTAGCAGGCGGTGCTCTAAAAATTAACCCATCTTTAGCTGAGGCCGCAGTTTCCGAACACATCGCCAAACCCACAGGCCTCGATGTGTTGGAAGCCGCACATGGTGTCTACACGATCGCAAATTCTAATATGGTACGGGCCATAAAATCTGTTTCGGTCGAGAGAGGGCGCGACCCAGCGGAATTCGTTCTTATGGCCTTTGGTGGAGCTGGACCGTTGCACGCCTGCGATGTTGCGCGATCCTTGAATATTACAACAGTAATTGTTCCCCCAGCTCCAGGCTTGTTTAGCGCGTTCGGTCTCCTTGAAGCCCAGGTCGAACACCACACGATCAGATCTGTAGTAATGCCCACCGATAAATTACAGATCCCCTTGTTGCAATCTGTTTTCGAACAGATGAACATTGAAGTGATTTCTCGAGCCAAACAAGAAGGTTTTGATGAAAGCACCGTTCATTGTTCTGCCTTCATGGACATTCGCTATCTAGGGCAAAGTTCGGAAATAACGATACCACTAACCGACTTTGCAATTGACCACAATTTAATTACTGAAGCCACCGCATCTTTTGAAAAAGAGTTTGAGCGCACCTATGGGCACCGAGGTTCGTCAACTGTTTTCGAGATCGTAAATTGCCGCATGCTGGCACGCGTTTCGCGTGGAGTCGCTCACGACCATGCGTGGGATTACCAAGATATAAACCCAGCAGAAAATAATAGTACGAGGAAAATAGTTATAGACCCTCAAACGGGACCGATTAATACTAAGATTGTTACTCGAACACAGTTGAGCGCGGAACCATTATCAGGACCCATTGTTGTCGAAGAATATGACTCAACAACCCTGGTGCCTCCCGGATGGACAGTCCACATCGGCAAGAACTGGAATATGATAATCACTCTTGCGGTCACCTAACCCTGTTCTGCCAGGACGTGTGCCAATATTGGTCACTGTGAATTTGCACCAACTGCTTAGCAACGTTGCACGCGGATTCGATGGATAAACTCAATCAACTTTCACACTTCGTCGTTGAATCACGTTATTCCGACTATCCACCTTTTGTCGTAGAAAAAGCAAAAGCGGCCATTCTATATGGCATTGTCATCGGAATCGGTGGTGCACCATCCCGACCAGTTTCAAAAATAGTTGCGGCATTAGATCTTCTGGAGTCAGTAAACCAATCTGATGCTCGACGATTGTTCGATGGACGATTCTGTAGTGTAGATAACTCTGTTATCGCCAATGGCGCTTTAATGCACACGCGACTCCAGGAAGATGCCCATTCAGCCGGGCATATAGGGGTCGCAGTGCTACCTGCTGTGTTGGCCATCTCGGAAAAAGAGATGGCATCGGGTGCCGATGTGCTTGCATCAACTATTGTCGGGTACGAGACGGCGTTACGTATAGGGCGTGATCACGCTTCCGATGCTAGCGCGCGGGGATTTCGGACAACATCGATCTATGGCGTTTTTGGCGCGGCTGCAGCGACCGCACGCCTGATGTCATTAAACGTCACCGAAACTACCAATGCTCTGCGATTAGCCGCGAACTATGCTTCAGGCTTAAGAGAATTCGTAAATGGGGGAACAGAGGAATACGTACTGCACGCGGGAACTGCCGCGCAACTGGGGGTTCGTGCCGCAGCTTATGCTAAAGCAGGAATCACTGCGTCACGGGAGACGTTGCACGGTCCGGCAGGATTTTATAGAGCTTTTAGTAGCACTGAAAAACAATATGATCAGCGCTTGGTCGATGAACTAGGCAAAAAGTACGAATTCATGAATGTCGCCATGAAACCTTATCCAGTATGCCAGTTTCATCGGGGAATAATCCGGGGAGTGATCGAACTTAGGAAAAAAATAGACGATCTGACACTAAAGAAACTACAAATACATATGCACCCTTTCGAGGCAGAATTCTTTGGTGTCCAATATAAAGGACCATTTGAGGCATTCCCCCAAACAATTATGAGCGCATCTTTTTGTGCAGGATTGGCCTGGATAGCGGGAGAAGTCAGTTATGAGGGCATGAACAGATTTCATGATCCTGGCATCAATGGATTATTGGATCGAATTCATGTGGTACCGGATATTGATTGTCAACGGTATCAGCCAAAACTTTATCTAACCCT
>DODG01000225.1 GCA_003509065.1 Acidobacteriota bacterium | reverse complement strand
ACCGGCAATGAAGTACAACATGAGAGTGACCGTACCTGCCATCAATGCATAAGGAAGCTGTGTGCGCACGTGGTCGATGTGGTCGCTCGCCGAGGCCATTGATGAGACAACGCTTGTGTCACTAATAGGTGAGCAGTGGTCACCGAAGACCCCTCCGCCTAGCACTGCGCTCACAACTAGCGGAAGTGACACAACGACTGATTCACTGTTGAATAAGGACACGAGAGGCACGGCCAGCGTAATCATGATTGCGAAGGTGCCCCAGCTCGTTCCCGTCGAAAAGGCAATGAACGCGCTCACTAAGAATACGAGTGGTGCTACCAGTACTGGTGTCAGAAATGGTCTAACACTTGCTGCCACCCAGGGACCTGTCCCGAGCGCCTGACATACGTCACCAAGCGCAAAAGCTAAGACCATCAGCACAGCCAGCGGCAGTATGCCACCAGCTCCCTTAAAAGCTAGATCCACGAATTCCTGCATCGAAAAGGCTTTTTGAAGAACTGATAGTAGGACCATTAAAGCCAGTCCTAGGAGGACCCCCCACATAACCGATGTTGAACCTGAGCCCTGATTCATTATGTCGAACAGCCCGGGATCAAGAATATTTGCTTCACGAGCCCCAATTGAGCCGGTGATTCCAATTCCAGCAAACACCATTACCACCATTCCAAACAGGGGAATCAACATGTTTCCAAGACGTGGTGCTACCGTTTCTTTTCTTGGAATCATAATAACTTCGTCAGCCACGACTGGCCGCGCATCGTCGGCCAGCACTTTACCTTCTTCAAACGCACGGCGTTCCGCAACCTTCATCGGGCCGATGTTCCAATTTGTTATTGAGACGACAAAAACAAGAATGACTGCCAAGACAGCATAGAAATTCAGTGGTACTGCTGCCATGAAGATGCTAAGTGGACTCTGGTCACCAAGATTACCGAGTGCAGCTTGTGCACTTAGAAGGCCAAGCACTGTGGCGCCCCAGGCATTAAAGGGCAATAGTATACAGACTGGTGCAGAAGTGGAGTCACATATGTAGGCGAGTTTTTCACGTGAAATTTTAAGTTTATCGAACAGTGGCCGTGAGACGGTACCCACTACCAAGCACGTGATGTTCGATTCGATAAACACACCGAGACCGATGACAGAGGCCATTAGTTGAGCCCCACGTCTTGTTCGTGACCACTTCCACTGGCTGACCCAGTTTAAAAATCCATCAATGCCACCACCACGCTGCATCAGAATAAGCAGTGATCCCATTAGTAACGTAAAAACGATCACCCGAGTTTGTCCTGGATCTGCGAACACCTCAATCATTGCGGATATGGCCTGAGCTGTACCTTGAAAGGGATTGCCACCAGCGTGGATCACCCAGCCAATCCATATGCCGCCAAGTAACGATACGGTAACCTGCCGTGTTGCGATCGCCATGCTAATCGCCAGCACGGGAGGGATGATCGCTATCACGCCAAATGTTGCCTGCTCCACAGGACCTCCTTAGTTGGCAGCATCTTAACAAAAGATTGTCTGTCGATCAGATATTTCATATTAATAGTCTTGAGGTGCTTTTGAGTCTGTCGATTGCCGCCAGAATGCAGCCAGGAGACTGCCAATGATTGAATGAAAGACAGCCGAAATGGCGCATGGGATTGCTACGAGGGGACTGATAAAATTCTGTCGAGCCAGGACGACACCTAATCCCGAGTTCTGCATCCCTACTTCAATTGCGATCGTCCTGGCGGTGATCTCCTGATGAAACATTAACCGACCTGCGACGTAGCCTGCAGAGAATCCTCCAATATGTAATGTGAATACTGCTAACAGAAGTCGGAAGCCAGCGGTCATGATTTGTTGCTTTCCTGCACCAATTATTGAGGCGACGATTAGGACGATTGTAAGTACCGCTACGAAGGGCGCAACCGCAAGCATTTTGTGTGTAATCGTCGTCAGGTACTTATTCAAGGCAATGCCAATGACGACGGGTAAGATAACGACCTGTACCGTGGTGAGGAGTAAGCCAGTTGCGTTAACGTCAATTCGACTGCCAGCTAGTAGGGCTGTGAGCGCTGGCGTCATGGCCACTGCAAGAATTGTTGAGACCGCTGTTATCGTGACGGACAGTGCTACATCTGCTTTAGCAAGAAACGAGATGACGTTTGATGCTGTGCCGCCAGGACATGAGGCGACGAGTACTAAGCCAACTGCATATTCAGTCGGCAATTCGTACAGATAGCCGATTAGCCATCCCAGCGTTGGCATGACGGTATACTGCAGCGTCACACCTGGTAGCACTAAACGCCAGTGCTGGACAATACGTTTAAAGTCGTTAAGGGATAAAGTCATGCCCATACACAGCATGATGATACCCAAGCCTACCGTTATGAATGAACCACTGAACCAAGTAAAAAACGGTGGGTGATAGAGCGCGAGGGCACTTGCGACTAAGACCCAAAATGGAAATGCAGCGGTTAAAAGTCCAAGGATGTGCACGATACATTACCCGCTTCGGCTCATATCAATAGAACTAACAGCACTGTCAAGCCAGTCTACACCAGCTGGACTGCTGCTGGTTCGTCGGCATACACACGAATAGTTTTTGTTTGGTTGTGTTTCTGTGCCCGCTAGTGGAGAATCTTGGAATTGCTTCGCTCGATCTTGGGCAGAATAATAATGGGATTATTTTTTTCACGCCTCACGCCTCTCCAATGGGTGATCTGCGGTGTTGCCGCGCTCGGCTTTGCCTTTGATGTTTACGAACTTTTAATGCTCCCGCTCATTGTGCGCCCTGCATTGCTTGAGCTCTTGAGCGCACAGCCCGGGTCAGCGGAGTTTAATCTCTGGGTCGGTCTACTGTATTTCGTGCCGGCGGTGGCTGGCGGTGCATTCGGCTTACTTGGAGGCTACTTGACCGATTTGTTCGGGCGCCGCCGCGTCCTTGTATGGAGTATCTTGATCTATGCAATGTCGGCGTTGGCAGCCAGTTTTGCCACATCTATTGGCTGGCTTCTGTTCTTTCGCTGCACAACGTTTATTGGCGTTGTCGTCGAATTTGTAGCAGCAGTAGCATGGTTGGCGGAGCTGTTCCCTAATCCGAAGCAACGTGAAGCAGTGCTCGGATATACACAGGCATTTTCTTCGATTGGAGGTTTACTGGTCAGTGGAGCATATTTTCTCATCGTTACATACGCTGATGCGCTGCCAGCCATCCAAGGTGGGCATGAACCTTGGCGTTACACCTTGATGTCGGGGGTTATTCCTGCAATACCACTCATTATTATTCGCCCATTTTTGCCAGAGTCGCCAACATGGCACCAGCAGAAAGTCGCAGGCACATTAAAGCGACCAAGTATCGTCGAACTGTTCAAGCCTGAATTTCGCCGGACGACAATCGTAACGACAGTAATGTTTGCGTGTGCTTATGGTGCAGCGTTCGGTGCACTGCAGCAGGCGCCACGGATTGTTCCAGGCCTTGAGGACATCACAAGCTTAACGCGAACAGAACAAGAACAAACGGTCGGTACGGTTCAATTGGTTCAAGAGATGGGAGGGCTTACGGGTCGGTTGCTGTTGGCGTTTCTTGCTGTGCGGATAGTTGCGAGGCGTCGCCTATTGCGAATATTCCAGGTGCCGGGTTTATTGGTCGTGCCGCCAGTGTTTCTATTTGCGACTACGGCCAGTCTTCCGGTACTGCAGGTTGGACTGTTCGTCGCGGGCGTGTGTACTGTTGCGCAGTTTAGTTATTGGGGCAACTACCTACCACGAGTGTATCCTACCTACCTCCGTGGAACAGGTGAGAGCTTTGCGGCGAATATCGGCGGACGGATGATTGGCACGTCATTCGCGATGGTGACGACACAACTGACGAATGTTATGCCCGGGGGAAATCCAACGGTGCAACTAGCGTATGCTTCTGCGTTGGTTGGCCTCTTTGTTTACGTTGCGGGCTTTACCGCTAGCTTTTGGTTGCCTGAACCGAAAAGCGAGGCGTTACCCGAGTGATTCACGAATGCCATACGGCAGTTTTTATTCCACTGTAAGAATCACGACTTCGTCGATCAGGTCCGCGGGTCGAGTTGGTAGGGTGACTAGCAGGGCCTGGTCGATTATCTGAAAGGGAACTTCAGCCTGATTGCGCAGCAATCGGGCCTCCTTGACTTCCAGGTTAAGCGCCGGGAGCGCGAGAATTGAATCGTTCCAATTGAGTACGTGTAGATAAACCGTGTCTTGTTTGGCAGTGCTGACACCCCATGGACCAGGTTCGATTGGGCCATTACGTGTGCCATAGATCGAGTCGCCATATTCGTCAAGCCAGTGACCAATTCCATGCAGGCGTTCCTCAAACTCTCCTTGGATCTTCCCGTTTGGCATTGGTCCAACATTCAGGAGAAAGTTCGCGTTTCGCCCTGCTGCGTTGACAAGGTAGCGAATGAGATCGTCAGTGCTCTTATAGTCGTGGTCTGTAAGATTAAACCCCCATGACTGATTGATAGTTTCAGCGGTTTCGAACGGCAGTGTGCCTATTTCTGTTGTGTTATACCCCGTGGTGTTCGCGCCAGGTAAATCGTGTTCAAAACTTTGGAAGTCCTCGCCTGGCAAGGGCGCTAGGTGATGGTTGGATCCGATTAGGGTCTGAGGCTGTAGTTGATGGATTAGTCTATAGGTTTCATCAAGTCGCCACGGTGCATCCCATTTATCCCACATGCCGTCAAACCAGATTCCACCGATTTCCCCATAATTAGTCAGGAGTTCTCGCAATTGACCGTTCATGAAGTCGATGTAATTGTCCCAGTTGCCGTTTTCTGGTCGCCCTGCTTGACGTCCTGTGCGGCCACGTGGAAAGTAATCTTCGTGTCGCCAATCTAGCTGGGAGTAATAGAAAAACAACTTGAGCCCTTCCTCCCGGCATGCCTCGGCAAGTTCAGCGAGCACGTCACGTCCGTATGGCGTGCGATCGACAATGTTCCAGTCGGTCAGACTGGAATCGTACATCGCGAAGCCATCATGGTGCTTAGAGGTGATTGTGATGTACTTCATGCCCGAAGCCTTAGCCAGTGCGACCCATTCCCGAGCATCGAACTGAGTAGGATTGAACTGTGCAGCCAGTCGGTCATACTGCGAGGCGGGTATGCCGGGTCGACCGGTATAAGACGCAGGGCCACGTTCCTCCATTACCCATTCACCGGCACCGAGAACGCTGTAGATACCCCAATGAATAAATAAACCAAACTTAG
>DODG01000108.1 GCA_003509065.1 Acidobacteriota bacterium | reverse complement strand
TCACTGCCTTCCGTTTCGACAACCTCGCCATCAGGGTAGACATGCAGGCCGCTTCTCTCACCAGAGCCGTCGTACGTAAATACAACATGAGTCCATTCACCCACTGGCATCCGTTTCATATTGGTCGGGAAGAGATGAAACCGCTTGCGGTCCATGTCGTCCGCAGTATCCTCGCCAATCATATGAAATGTGATCTGTCGAGCCCCGAGATTAACCCGCCATCCACGTGAGCCATCGAGCGCATCAGACTGGCCACCCACCTCAAACATACCCTCATCCTCAGGGGTATATACCCACATCGCCAACGAAAATGGCGTATCCGTGTCTAATGGCAGGCTAGGTAATTCCGCCCATGACTCCTCGCCGAACGTCAGAGCAAGCTGACCTTCTTGCGGGCCCGAGCCAACTTTTGCACCGGAATGAAGTGTAATCTCGTGGTGTTGACTCTCGTACTCAACAACCGCAGGATTCGTCTCATCGAGCACCATAGTCATCAACTGCGCCGACTTTTCAAGCGGCGTCTCTAAGGTGCGGTATTCCTCAGTTGCAAGCCATTCCGTAAATATGTCGCCTACTGATATCTCACGCTTGGTAATTTCAGCATCAAGCATCCCTGCTTCCGTGCGCAATGAATGCCAGAGTTCAAGATCTTCATTCTCCGGCACCACCAAAATGGGTGGCGGATCAGACACATTCCCATCCATCGCGTACTGGGTCGTATTCCGAAAGAACGCCGTCATGGCATAAAACTCGCTCTGCGCGATTGGATCAAACTTATGGTCGTGACAGGTGGCGCAGCCGACTGTCAATCCGAGAAACACACTGCCCGTGGTTTCAGCGCGGTCCTTGGCATAAACCGCTTCGTATTCCTCGACAATGGCCCCACCCTCATTGGTCGTGATGTTGTTACGTTGAAAGCCACTCGCGATCAACTGATCAAGTGAAGGGTCAGGCAATAAATCGCCAGCGACCTGCTCAATAGTGAACTCGTTAAACGGTTTATTCTCGTTAAAAGCTTGAATTACCCAATCGCGATAGGGATACATTTCGCGATAGTTATCGATGTGAATCCCATGCGTATCGGCATAGCGGGCAGCGTCGAGCCAATAACGTGCCCGGTGTTCACCCCAATGCTCGGACTCCAGTAATTGATCAACCAGTTTTTCATACGCCTCCTCTGAGTGATCATTGAGGAAGCGTTCCAATGTCTCCGAAGCTAGCGGTAACCCTGTGAGATCGAGCGCCAGTCGACGCGCCAGCGTTCGCTTGTCTGCTTCTGGATTTGGAGTGAGCCCATCCGACTCAAGCCGAGCCAGCACGAAATGATCGAGTGAATTACGAACCCACGCCTCGTTGGTCACTGCCGGGACTTCTGGCCGTTCAATCGGTTTGAAAGACCAATGTTGATCCCACGAGGCCCCTTCTTCAATCCATCGCCGCATAACATCGATCTGGGCGTCAGTTAATGTTTTATTGGACACCACAGGCGGCATTCTGCGTCGCTGGTTTTCATGCGCGATTCGCTGGTACAACAAACTGGCTGGGAAATCCCCTGGCACGATGACGGAACCTTGAGGACGAGTCGCGAAGGCTCCCTCTTCAGTATCAAGCCGGAGATCAGCCTCTCGTGTCCCTGGGTCAGGACCATGACACTGAAAACAGTTGTCCACCAAAATAGGACGCACATCTCGTTGAAAATCAACGGCCGCTGATGAGGTTTCCTGCGCTTCTGCAGATGGTGACCAGGCACAGATTAGTGCCGCCAATGTGAGTAGTCCCAGTCGTCGGTATCTTGGAACACCGAAACCGACGCTGGCCAGCGCCCAAGAATTGTCATTAACCTTGTGCCGAAGAGTACGGTTACGCATGCCATTCGCCTCAGGTAATTAGCAACTTCTTTAGTACTTTTTCACAATTTCCTAGGACATCTTTTTCCAGAACTTGAACCATGTCAACAACCTTCAAGTAGCAAGCTTTAGACGCGATCTAACCCTTTCCTACCAACAACCGGCGCGCATTTCTAGTGCACGACTTCTTCTTCATACGGTTCCAGATGGGGAATATCAATTGCACGTACTACTTTAATCGCGATAGTCAGCGCCTTCTCAAAATCAAGGTCCTTGCCTTGATCACGTATATCTTTTTTCGCCTGTCGCAGTGCACGGAGAATTCGTGACCGATCGAATCGTTGCCCTTCACAGTGTTCGCAGAAATCCATAACTTTCTTGTCTCCGAGGTCATCGCATTATCAATGCAACTACCAATCGTTAGCATCCACCTATCTCATCATTACTGTAATCATAGTCGATTCACGAAGCTTGCAATCAGGCGGCGCCTGAAATCAGACAGGAACATAGTATGATCAGTTACTTGCACATCAAATAGTTGGGCCAGCTAATGATTAGTACTCGTTTTTGAATCGAGCGTTCACTACAGCATGACCAGTCTTGAAATCTTAATCGCCATTACAACGATCGCCGTCGGAGCTTTTATTCAAGGCTCGGTGGGTTTCGGCTTGGCGATGATCTCGGTTCCTGTACTACTACTCATCAATCCTGAGTTCATACCAGGACCACTGCTTTGTGCAACCTTGACCTTGACATCGCTAACGATTTATCGCGATAGAATCGGTATTGACAATGCTGACTTACCATGGGCCCTAGCAGGTCGAATCATTGGAACCCCCTTGGGGTTATTCGCTCTGGCGTCAGTCTCACGCGATAACCTCGATCTTATGTTTGGCTCACTCATCCTGTTTTCGGTTCTGTTAAGCGCGTCTGGGCTACGGCTGCTTCCCACACCTAAATCCCTGATAGGCGCTGGAACACTGTCTGGTTTTATGGGGACAACGTCCTCAATCGGTGGCCCACCAATGGCTCTCCTCTATCAAGGCACCGAAGGAATCCGTTTACGAGGAACGCTAGCTGTCTTTTTTACTATCGGAGTTGTGATTTCACTAGTCGCTCTTGCCGCCGTAGGCCGCTTCGGACTCAGAGAGTTGTCACTCGGACTGCTCTTACAACCCGGTATTCTTGCCGGATTTTTTCTGTCATCACGAATGGCTGCAAATTTGGACCACGGTTACACACGAAAAGCAGTACTCAGCGTAGCCGGTGTGTTGGGAACCGTCGTCATCATACGGCAACTGCTGTAACGACTAATTAATCACACCGGCAATGGCAAGGATGGTCGTCATCACCACCTGCATTCCTCGCACCGTTGGTTCTCGCTCGATATCAACCCATTCGTCCAAGGAATGACTTCGCCCACCAAGGCCACCTCGACCAATCGTGATGGCAGGAATCCCAAGACTAATCGGAACATTCGAATCAGTGCTTGAAATTCGAAAGGTTGGCCGAATACCAAACGCTTCAAAGGCCGCCACAGCAAACTTTACAATGTTTGCTGATTCAGACGTTTGACCAGACGGACGATCACCTACGAGCGTCATCTCCAACTCAATCTGACCTTCCGATATAGATCTTGTTGCATTTTCTTCTTCGACAGCTTCGTGAACTAGATCGAGAAATGTTTCGACAAGCTTTTCGAGTTCATCTCGTGATTCCGAACGCATGTCCACCACCATCGATGTTTCGAACGGAATCGAATTAACTGAAGTTCCACCTTCAACGATACCAATATTAAACGTGGTTTTCGGTGTGTCAGGTACAGATATAGCGCTGACCTTACGGATAGCATTACCCATAGCATAGGCTGGACTGACTAAACCGAACGCCCCGTAACTATGACCACCGGGACCTTTAAACGTAACGCGGTACCGAAGACTACCAAGCGCGCCGGTCGTGATGGTTGACTGACCACCAGATTCGACCGAAATGAAACCACCAATTTGATCTTTGTACTTCCCGTCCCTAAACAAATGCTTCACCCCACGTAAGTCGCCAGCCCCCTCTTCCCCAACGTTCCCAATGAACAACAAATCGGATTCAGTTTCGAGATCCGTCTCGTTGAGTACACGCGCAACAGCGAGCAGCGTAGCTAGCCCCGCTGTATCGTCACCAATCCCTGGCGCCCTCAGGCGGTTGCCTTCACGCCGAACCTCTACCTCAGTGCCTTCCGGAAACACCGTATCCAAATGGGCTGCCACCGCGAGCAACGGTGCCTCACCGGTCCCGGGTCGCAAACCCATGACATTCCCAATTTGGTCCATTTCCACATTCGTCAGACCTGCATCGCGCAACATTGCCATGTATGTGGATGCTCGTACTTCCTCGCCAAAAGGCGGCGCCGGAATCTCAGTCAGTTGCACCAGCTCCTCCACAAATCGATCGTACTCTTCATCAAGGTGCCGCAAGGCTTCCTGGTAAGCTTCCATATCCCGCAGTCGTGTTATCGCATTAGCGGTATCACGGAATTGAGCAAGAAGGGGTGGCTCATCGAGCAGGAACAACACGAGGAGCAACAAAAGTGTGCGCTGTATAGTCATTCAACTGCACGAATCGTACCTGAAGAATTCGATCCCGGCAACCGACTTCCAATTACTTCGTTGAGTGGAGCTTCAACGATATACTGACAGCAGCAATGCCTATTTATGAGTACATTTGCCGAAAGTGTGATGCACGCAGCGAAATACTTCAACGAATGGGTGTAGGTTCAAGAGGGCTAGAATGCCCCAGCTGCGGACATAAGTCACTTGAGAAGCAATTCTCCACATTTGCTGGCACATCAAGCGTCGGCGCGGCATCACGTGAGATGAACAATTGTGGTTCAACCGGTTTTACCTGAGCCTCCTGATGACCACGGTTCGTTGAGCCGTAACCAACGCACTCGACACACAACACATTCGCAGCCATTACGCATTCGTGTCTTGGCGTAGTGTCACGCTTAAACCCAGGGACAGGCCACTAATCGTCCATGCCTAGTTTCAAGCGGTGGAATAGCATCGCGGCAGGTTTCGCGCACGATCGGACATCTCGTCCGGAATGCACAACCAGACGGCTTTCGGATAGGGGTAGGAATATCACCCACCAGTCGTATGCGATCGTCACGCGACCGCTTCGGTTCCGGCCGAGGTACGGCTGACAACAATGCCCGCGAGTACGGATGTTGTGGCTCACGATACACTTGCTCGGCCGAGCCAATCTCCACAATGTTGCCAAGATACATTACAGCGATCCGATCAGAAATATGTCTGACGACTGAGAGATCATGAGCAATAAAGATATAGGACATTCCAAACTCTTGCTGCAAATCCTGCATTAAATTGATTACTTGCGCTTGAATTGACACATCGAGCGCACTGACCGGTTCGTCAGCAATCACAATTTTTGGATTAGTAGCCAACGCACGAGCAATGCCAATACGTTGACGCTGTCCACCAGAAAATTCGTGCGGATATCGACCAGCGTGTTCACTAGTCAAGCCAACTTTCTCAAGCAGCCAGCGCACACGATCGTGCCGGTCGGCTCGACTTAACTCGCGCGCATGAATGGCGAGTGGCTCTTCGACGATCTGCGCAACAGTCATGCGCGGACTGAGTGATGAATACGGGTCTTGAAAAATCATCTGGAGATCAGCTCGAAATGGCCTCATCTCTGAGTGATTGAGTGATACCAGATCGACAGAACGGGATTTATGGTGATACACAATGCGTCCGGAAATTTCTACACCGTAATTCATTGCGTGCAGAATATTGACAATGGCACGAGCAATGGTGCTCTTGCCACAACCCGATTCCCCTACTAAGCCAAGCGTTTCGCCACGATTCAGGCTAAAGGACACCCCGTCAACCGCTTTTACTTCAGCAATCTGTCGTAACAAGACCCCGCCGTGCACTGGAAACCGAACCCTCAGGTCATCAACTTCAAGCAAAGGTTCCATTACGCGTTCACAAGATGGCATCGCACCAAATGACCAGGCGCAGCCTCGATGAGTTCAGGTTCAACTGTGTCGCACTCGTCGACTTTCATGTCACAACGGGTACAGAACTTACAACCTGACGGAAGGTCGTAGATGCTAGGAACTGCGCCGGGAATGGTTTTCAATCGCTCAGCCCTGTCACCATCGACCCGCGGCAACGACGCAAGTAATCCTTGTGTATAGGGGTGAAGGGCTCCACTAAATATTTTGTCGACTGGAGCTACTTCTTGAATCTTTCCACCGTACATGACCATAACTCGGTCACATGTCTCTGCCACCACACTTAAGTTGTGAGTGATGAGTAAAACAGCTGCCTCGACCTGTTGCGCTCTCACCTGCACTATTAATTCAAGAATCTGCGCCTGGATCGTCACATCCAGCGCCGTGGTGGGTTCGTCGGCAATGAGCAATGACGGGTTACACGCGAGTGCTATCGCAATCATCACACGCTGTCGCATACCACCTGAGAAATGGTGTGGGTAGTCCCTCATACGTAATTTAGCGTCAGGAATGCCGACCAATTCAAGCATCTTCACACTACGGTCGAATGCCTCAGCCCTCGAACAGGCTTCGTGTGCCAATATGACCTCGCTAACTTGCATGCCGATCGAGAAGACCGGATTCAACGAGGTCATTGGTTCCTGAAAAATCATGCTAATGTCTTTGCCTCGCACCTGGCGAATTTCGTCCCAAGTAAGTTGTAATAAATCACGTCCCTTATAGTGCACAGTGCCGGTCACAATCTTCCCTGGGGGATCAGGAACGAGTCTGAGCACACTTAAAGCAGTAACAGTTTTGCCAGAGCCAGATTCGCCAACCAAACCCAGAACCTCACCCTTACGAATATCGAAATCAACACCGTTGACTGCCTTGGCCGTACCACCTTCGGTTTCAAAATAGGTACGCAGATCACGCACTTGCAGTAGGGGTTCCTCGGGCATAACCAAGTTCTCTTCAGACGTACCTGTTGTCATCGTAATCGAGAAAATTCTTTCGGATCGAAAGCTTCCCTGATGGCCTCACCGATAAAAACCACCAGTAGCAATGTCACAAATACCGCGGCCAGCGGAAAAAGCACAAGCCACCACTTCGTCAAGTTGTTCATACCTTGACCAATTAGTTCACCCCAGCTCGGTGTGGGTGCAGGTAAACCAAAACCTAAGAAATCGAGCGCAACCAACGCACCGATGTTCGCCACGATGGCAAACGGAGCAAATGAAACAACCGAGGTTAATGAATTTGGAAGAATGTGCTTAAACATAATGATCGGCTCAGAAGCACCCATCGAGAGAGCTGCGCCGACATAGTCCTTAACCTTCTCTCGATAGAACTCGCCCCGCACGTAATAGGTAATACCCATCCAACCGAAAGCAGACAGGATAATTGCCAGTAACCAGAATGCCGGTTGAAGAAGCTGGCTTCGTCCTGGTAAGTACACCGGCACAATGATGGAACTCACAATGATCACCGTATAAAGAAACGGTAGGGATGACCAGATTTCAATAGTGCGCTGCCCGAGCAGGTCAACCTTTCCTCCCAGATACCCTAAGGTTGCACCAACAACAATGCCTAAGGCATAGCTAACCAATGTGACGAGAATGGCAAATGTAACTGAAATGTGGAAACCGTAAGCCAAGCGTACAAAGACGTCGCGTCCTCGATCGTCAGTCCCGAAGAGGTGTTGTTTCGTCGGTGGATGTGGTGGAAATCCGGCCTCGTCAAGTAGCGATTCATTGGGGCCATACGGGTATGGCGGCATGAACACCCAATCACTGGTTTCTTTCACAGCGAATTGTTCCCGAAGCGCCCGATAGTTGGCCTCGCCAATTGCACTTTGACCAAACTGGGTCGCTTGATAAACCTCAAGTAAGGGGAAATACAGCTTATCTTCGTACTTCACGATAATCGCGTTATTGTTCGCCAGCACCGGGAGAAAAAATGAAACCACATAAGCAATGAGGATCGCGACAAACGACCAGTAACCTCGCTTCAACCGCTTAAACTTACGTAGGCGTTTACGAATAACAGATTCCGAAGGGACTGACCCTCCGTGCTGTTTGTTTAATTCGCTGGATGCCACCAACACCTCAGTGTTTTCAGAAATTCGATCATTCATTTAAACCGTATGCGTGGATCGACCACTGTGTAAATTACGTCGGATAAAATGTTCCCTATCAACATAAGTAAACTGCCAACAACTAAAATACCCAGTGCCACGGGGTAGTCACGTTGCAGAATCGAGGTGTAGCCCAAGTAACCCATCCCATCAATGTTGAAAACTTTTTCAATCAGAAAAGAACCAGCCAGCACCAAACTGAACGCGTGTCCCAAACCAGTCGCGAGCGGAATAATCGAGTTGCGTAAGGCATGGACAAAGATCACTCGCCGCTCAGATAACCCCTTCGCGAAAGCAGTACGAACGTAATCTTGGCTAAGATTTTCCATGAGGGAATTTTTTGTCAGAATTGTCAGCGTGGCGAAAGAACCCACCATGTAACACAAGACCGGTAGGAACATATGATGGAGTTGGGCGAAGATTTTGCTACCTACACTAAGGTACTCCCAATTAAATGGACGAAACCCACCAAGCGGAAATACGTTCCAAAAGCTACCACCACCAAGCAGCACAAGTAGCGCCGTCCCAAGGGCCCAACCAGGCACTGAATATCCAAGAAATACAATCACGCTGCTCACGAAATCAAGACGACTACCGTGCCGAACAGCTTTCATGACTCCAAGTGGAATACAGACCAGATAGCTCAATAGAAATCCGGTTAACCCCAAAAAAATCGAGACCGGAAATCTCGACTTGATGACATCCCAAACAGGTTCCTGATAGACGTAAGAATTGCCGAGATCAAAATGCACTATATTCCATAACCATTGGCCGTACCGCACATGTACGGGTTTATCAAAACCGTAAAAGCGTCGAATTTCATCAATCGCATCCTGTGGTAACGAAACCGCAAATTCAGTACCACCGCCGGCTACTGCACCCTCGGTCATGACAGCCATCCTGTACTGCATTATTTGACGTTCAACTGGACCTCCAGGGACAAAATGCATAATGACGAAAACCGCCATTGTGATCCCGATGAAAGTTGGGATGATCAACAAAACACGCCTAAGAAAGTAAGCGGTCATGATGTAGTCATTACATGACGGTTACACATAGCGCGACAGTTGTAACGGCCCTAAACCGGAGGGACGTTAGGACAACTCCTTGGGTGGCAGACTTACTACTCGATCCCTGGTGTCGGTAATTCCTGCCCAATCCGTTCGACATACTGCTCCCAGTAGTGCACATCTGTCTCACCCACCTCAAGTGTACTGGAAGCACTCCCCATGCCTTCACGGAAACGTGCTTCTTGCTGAGGATCGATCCACCACAGCGTCAACGGATCTCGGTAGTACCCAAAACGAGACAAATAGCCATCTGGTTGACCAAATTTATTCCAAAACGCAATCCGATAGAACGGCGCCTCCCACCCGAGAATATAGTGGTGTAGATTTGCCAGAATTCCATCAATTTCACGAATGATCGTTTCGCGAGCTCCTTGATCGAATTCTTTATCGTACGCTTCAAGCAATTCGTCAATACGGTCATTCTTGACAGCAGTAATGTTGTTCGTGTTGTCGGGATCTGCCAACGATGAATGCACTGTCGTCTCTGGATTTGGAAACAACAAACCCGTATAGGCAACGGCCACCAGATCAAAGCGTCGTTCGTCGATAAGTTGAATCATCGTCTCGAACGTCACGAGCCGAAGATTCAGCGTGATACCAACACGTCGTAGATCTTCCTGGAAGATCGTATATGAGGGCTCGAGTCCCTGCTGTCCGTAGAGTAATTCCGCGGTAAGTGGACGACCATCTTTAATGAGCCGCCCTTGGGTATCACGCTCCGTCCAACCGGCATTGGCTAGCAACTCTACCGCGCGCGCTGGGTCGTATGGGTTTCTCGGATTGTCAAGATTCTTATATGGACCAGAAAAATATGTATTCTTTGGTGTGTATTCGTTAAAGAACAGCTTCTCAATTAACTGCTCACGATTATAGAGATGGGTCAAGGCTTGACGTACTCGACGATCATCCCATGGTGCCCGTCTCGTATTGAACGCAATACCTGAGAGACCTAAGGGATACTCATTGAATACCTTGCGCTTCTGTAAAAGTCCACGCTGGACGGGTTCGATATCGAGTTCTTCGACCCACTCTCTCGAGACGTTCACATAGTAGTAATCAAGATCACCTCGCTTGAACATCTCAAATGCCAAGTTGTCATCCCGAACGACTATTTGATGGATCTCGTCAAAGTTACTTAAGCCTATATTTCTTCGATGACTTTCCGCCCAGTAATCAGGCCGGCGTCGAATAATCACACGATTTCCGCGATCGATGTCAGCTTCGTTAACCAAGTACGGCCCAGAGCCTGGCAACATCTTGTAGTTGTAATCGGAAATATACGTCGCACCATCGACCGTCTTGAGTACAGAGGCCGGATATATCGGCATACCAGAAAAATATAAGAAATTTCTCCAGTTCAACTGTTGGCTGGTAACTCGCACAATATACGGACTCTCGGCTACCGGCCGTTCGAACTTCGAGTAAACCAGCTTGGAACCAGGATCCTGAAGGCCGTCATCCATCATCAAATCCCAAGTTGCGATGACATCTTCAGACCTTACCGCTTCCCCATTTGAAAAACGTGCGTTGGGATTGATTCGATATCGAAAAGTCATATGGTCATCTGAAATCTGCCAGTGGGTCGCAATCGACGGAATCCATTGATTCGTGGTGGAATGCAGAGTCAGCAAGCTCTCGTAAACCATGCCATTAAGCATTAAGTCAAACTCGCTTGTGTTGGGACCGTGGTACCTAAACGTGGTCGGAAAGTCACGTTCGTGAGAATGGAATTGGCCACCTTTCACGGCATGCGGATCACCCATCAGATCGAAAGCGGTATTAGTTTCCCAATCGTTACCGACAAAACCAGCACCGCCAGCATCAGCTGAAACACTTGGATCGGCATTCAGGTCCTTCTCTGGAAAAACTGGGTAGTCATTCTTATCAACCGATACGGGTTCAGCCGGCGCCACCACTTGACCGGACGGGTCAGATGTGTTCGGCATGTCGCCACCACACCCAATCGTGATGGCACACCCGATCACCATTACCCATAATGTACGCATCCTCATGATCGACTCTCCTGCGTTGGAAGTGACCTAGTTTTTCGAGAAAGCTATTTTACCGGCAACTCACTTCAAGATGAGAATCTAAAATCTCAACTAAGTTCTGTTTAGCCACCGGAGTATGATTAATTAACCACCGAGAACCCTTTTAGATACATTCCTTAACTCATGACCAAACCTAATTGGAACACAATTCGTGACCTGTTTCCTGCCGCTAAGGAATTTGTCTATCTGGCTACCGCAGGTGCCCCGCCAATTTCGATTCCGGCCAGTCGGGCTGGAATCCGCTACTACGAAGAAATGGCCTCTCAAGGCGATTTACCTTGGGATAGATGGTTAGCAGAAGTGGAAACCGTCCGAGGGAAAACAGCTAACTTTATTGGCGCGAACCCTGAAGAAATCGCATTCACTTTCAGTTCGTCGCACGGCATGAATCTAGTAGCTCAAATGTTCGGAAGCAAAGGTGAAATTCTCACGCTGGCTGACGAATTTCCGTCGTCCACGCTTCCTTGGCTCCAGCAGCGCTCGACGATGAGATTCATTGAGTCGGACCCGGCAGGATTGCTTCCAATGCGAAAAATCGAACGTGCAATCTCACCAGAGACGCGTGTAATTGTCACGAGTTCTGTGCAATACAGGACCGGCTTTTATCAGGATCTCATCGCATTGGGACAACTCTGCCACGACCGACACATTCTACTCGCTGTCGACGCTTCACAATCCATCGGAGCCATTCCACTCGATGTGCACGATGCGCGAATTGACGCTCTCGTTTTCAGTGGTTACAAGTGGACGATGGCCGGCTATGGCATTGCCGTCATTTACCTAGCCAAACAGCATATACAGTCGGATCGTTTCCCCATCGCGGGCTGGCTCAGTGCCCGTCAGCCAGAGCTGCTAATAAATAATGAACTGGACCTAAAGAACACCGCAGCCGCACTTGAAGTGGGCTGTCCGAATTTCGCTGGCATTTTTTCACTTGGTGCTGCCCTCGATCTGCTCGTGAAGATTGGTCCGAGCCACATTGAAGCTCGCATTCACGAACTCACTGATTACTTGCACGACGCTTTGCACAATAGAAATTTTGAGATTGCTTCGCCAAGCGATCGATGTGATCGCGCCGGTATCACAATAGTTGTAGTGCGAAATCCGGAAGAAGTTGTAAAGGCGCTCACGCAAAGGAACATCTTGACAGCGGCGCGCGGTCGCGGTGTGCGAGTCTCACTTCACATTTTTAACACTTTTGAAGATGTGGACCGCTTTGTCGAAGCGTTAGAAGAAATTGAAAAACCAGAAGTCGCAAGATAGGAATCATTCGTGCTTAAGAACCTGACGTAAGAGACACGATGCTCATCGTCGAATCCTTGAACAAAACTGCTTCGTTTAATGAACCAGGCCGATAACCCTGAAGGTCCACCGTCACTTCGTGGAAGCCGGCAGCTCGAAACTCTCGGACGACAACCTCACGCATTGCCGGTAACAGTAAGTGTTCGATCTCGTCAGGTAACACCTCAATGCGAGCCATCGCACCATGGTGCCGTACACGACAAACACGAAATCCATGGGTGTGTAATACCTGCTCACAGTCGTTTACCTGCTCTAACTTGAACCGCGTGATCTCTGTGCCGTAAGGCACCCGGCTGGACAGACATGCTAGCGCTGGCTTGTCCCAAATCGGCAAATCGATATGGCGTGCCGCTTCTCGAATATCAGTTTTTGTGAAATTGAGTTCATCAAGCGGTGATCGCACACCATATTCGACCGCGGCCTGTCGCCCTGGACGATGATCCCCACGATCGTCCAGATTAAACCCATCAAGTACATGTGGCACACCGAGACCATGCGCATGTTCGATTGCCGCACCATAGGTTTCGGTCTTGCAGAAATAGCAGCGATTAACTGGGTTGGCAGTGTATCGAGGATCGTCTAATTCGTGAGTCTCAACGAGGAGGTGCCGCACCCCTATTTCTTTTGCAAGTCGCTGTGCATGGGCCCCCTCTTCCGGCGCAAGACTCGGTGAAACAGCCGTCAACGCCAAGGCTTCCTTGCCGAGGGCAGCAAACGACTCTGCAACTAGGTAGCCTGAGTCGACGCCGCCAGAGAAACAGACCACAACACGCTTGAAATCGTCCAATAGCGCACGTAAGGCGGATACTTTTTGGGAGAGTTCAGACATCAATTAAGAGCCAGACTACTTGCGAAACAACAAGCTCGTCAATAGCATGTACTGCACATGACTATTTTCGTCGTGCTCGTGTGTTTCGTCCTGTATTGGCTCGGGTACCGCTATTACGCCCTTCGAATCGCCAATCGCGTGTTTGAACTTGATCCGGAGGCCAAAACACCAGCCCACACAAAATACGACGGTTTCGATTACGTACCATGCCGGCGGTACATATTATTCGGTCACCATTACGCTTCAATCGCTGGCCTTTCACCCATGCTGGGGCCAGCCATCGCTGTAATTTGGGGCTGGGTGCCAGCCCTGTTTTGGGTGGTTTTCGGGACCATACTGATTGGTGGGGTGCACGATTTCACTGCACTTGTGCTGAGTGTCCGTTCTGGAGGTCAGTCAATCGGAAAGATTACGGAATCAGTCATTGGATCACGGGCGAAAAGCCTTTTTCACATCTTAATCATCTTCTTCATTTCTCTTGCCATGGGAGTCTTCGTCCAAATCGTGGCACAGTTGTTCACGGCCGATTTTTATCCTGAGACCGTACTCCCTAGTTTCTCGCTAATCGCCCTGGCTCTTGTTATGGGGGCGCTCCTCTATAAAAAAGGCATTAAATTACTACCGGTGACTTTGGTGGCTTTCACTTTAAGTCTCGGTGCGATCATACTTGGGCTGAAACTTCCCACACCGAATCTTGCTTCAGACACGTGGGCCACCATAATGCTCGCCTACGCCTTTGTCGCCTCTATCTTGCCCGTTTGGTTGCTGCTTCAGCCTCGAGATTATCTGAACGCACTCTTACTCTACTTGGGACTGGCACTGTTGTTTAGCGGCTTCTTTCTCTTACGGCCAGATTTCGTTGCCCCACCCCTTAACCTCAATCCGGAAGGCGCACCACCACTTTTTCCTTTTGTATTTATCGTTCTTGCCTGCGGCGCGATCTCCGGCTTTCATGCATTAGTCTCATCCGGAACAACGGCCAAGCAACTAGATAAAGAAACTGACGCCCCGTTTATCGGATACGGCGCGATGATCGGAGAAAGCCTGCTCGGGCTCGTTGCTGTGATGGCCTGCACGGCCGGTTTCATCAACGCTGAAGCCTGGCAAGCACACTATGCAAGTTGGAATGTGGCCCAAGGACTTGGTCAAAGCATGAACGCATTCATTAATGGATCTGCGCTCTTTCTAAACCAACTAGGTATTCCGACTGCTTTAGGCAGTGCTTTCATTGCGCTGGTTGCCGTTTCATTCGCGTTGACGACGTTGGATTCTGCCACTCGCCTGCTTCGTTACAATCTCCAAGAAGTTTCGGAAACGCTTGGCATGCCTTGGCTCGCAGGTCGCTATATCTCATCTGCACTCGCAGTTGTGGCAATCGGGTTATTCGCCTTCTTCAAAATCGACGGGCAATCAGCTGGACTTGCACTCTGGGCGCTCTTTGGAACAACGAATCAGCTGCTTGGAGGATTAACACTCATCACAGTCACGTTATATCTCGTAATTCGCCGTAAGAATTGTCTGTATACATTTATCCCGATGGTTTTCATGCTGATCACAACGATCGCAGCGATGGCGGCAAATATCCGAACGTTTTATCTGAAAGACCAATTACTTCTCTTCGTGATAGGGGTAGGATTACTGGTGCTCGCTGCCTGGTTGGTAATAGAAGGTACCCTTCGTTTCTTGCAAATCCGGAGAGATCTGCAACAATCCGAGGCGGCCGCCTAACAATTAGTCACATTCGATAGTCTGCACCCTAGTAAAGCATTGCACTATTTAACCGTCTCAAAGAAGGCTTGACCTTGCCAAGCTTCACGCGCAGGAACTTCCCAACATCCCGCACGTAAGTCACCGACGGTAGCGACCGTGTTATCGAACACCAGCGTGTCTAGAGTTACAGCACCCGATTCCGCCAGTTCGGCAAACTGGTCTCGCGATACTCGCTGGATCCCTTTTGCCTCACGAAAGAGAACCGGTGCACTGTCAACAAACGTCACACCAAGTTCTTCTTCCAGCTGTTTCACATGCCGCACCAGTGAATCAATCGAACACCCAGACGCACCGGCTTGGGATTCATCAACCCCGATCATGAGGAAGCGCTCATACCGGAAATCTCGTGCCGCAGTGAGGTTCGTGCGATGAGCTGTCCAGTCATCCAGAAACACGTCGATGTCGGCTAGTAAGCGCTCGGCCTCCACCGAGGACAACGCACGATCACTCGCAAATATCCAGAGCCTCGCCGAAGATGGCAACTGGTCAAAAGTCGTACCTGACATCACAGTCAACCTCGCATTGATTTCCTACATCTAGAGAGACTAGCGCCTCTACTCACCTTGCATCTCGCTGGCAATGCGCTCCGCCTCGCGTAGCACCCGAAGCAGGTTCCCACCCCAAAGCTTTGCGATCTCTTCCTCGCTATAGCCACGTCGCACCAACTCTAAGGTCACATTGCCCGTTTCGCTTGCATCATTCCAACCAACAATGCCACCACCACCATCAAAATCTGAACTAATCCCGATATGGTCGATGCCGATGAGATTAACCCCATGATCAATGTGGTCTACGAAGTCCGCAACGTCTGCGGGTGGCCACTGCTCGTCAATTTGCGCCAAGCGTGTCTCGTACTCGCTCAGGCGTGCCTCATATTCATCCTCGCTCAATTCTTGTTCGGCAAGACTCCGCGCAACGTTGCGGCCCTCAATTCCCATCTCTTCACGTAGTGTCGCAATCGCGTCCTGTCTCTCAGGTGCAGGTGACTTAACAAACGCACCCAAGGCAACCGTTTGGATGACGCCACCGTTGTCTTTCAGAGCAAGCAACTGCTCGTCATCCATATTGCGTGGATGATCATTGATCGCTCGCATGCTCGAATGCGAACCAACGACCGGTGCGCGTGATGCCACAACGGCGTCAAGCATCGCCTGCTTTGAGATATGCGAGACATCAACCATCATGCCAACACGATTCATCTCGGCTACTACTTCCTCACCAAACTCACTTAAGCCATCATGTTCGGACTCAGGTTCATCAGCTCGAGGAGTGGCAGAGTCCGCGATATCATTGTGCCCACCATGGGCAAGCGTCATATACCGAGCACCGAGATCGTGATACTTCTCAACTAACGAGAGGTCCTTACCAATCACGTAGCCGTTTTCGATACCGATTGTCGCCACTAATTTCCCGGCTGCGTGGATGCTCTCGATTTCGTCGGCTGTATTAGCAAATCCAATCTCGTCTGGATACATCTCATCAGTCATGCGGTGAATCGCATCAAACTTCGTCATTGCGTCGGACTTTGCTTTCTCATAATTCTCAGGCGTGCGTGGCGTCTGACCAACAAAAACGACGAAATAACCAACATCAAGAAGACCTTCCCGCATCTTCGGAAGATCAACTTTGCGTTCACCTCGCACACCAGGATCTACTTCCTCAGTAGCGAAATTAAATGGAATGTCGTCGTGTGTATCGATCGTTAGCACTCGCTCGTGAATACCGCGGGCTTGCTCGACGATCTCATCTTCACTTGGGGCAACATCAGCAACCGACTCCATTGGTTCAGTGCCGCCACAGGACACACCAACGAGTAACACCAACACCAGCGACGCCTTAAGCCAAAATTTGAACATTGCACCCTCTCCTAGTTCATGACTCCCCGGTCACCAATCCCGCCTACAGGAGCCTTCGCATAAGTCAACAACTAACTACCTAGTTTTCGTCATAACGTCCACAATCACGTCTACGCGGCCATGTAGTCGCTTGCGTTTGCAGCAATATGACGTACCCCCTCAAGTAATTGATCCACTTCATGCGGCATGTTGTAGAAGTGCGTTGAAGCCCGAACCCCGTTCAAATTACCTGTGCCCATGGTTCTGATGTGCACACGGTACTCGGTCGATAACGCCCTCACAATGTTTGCCATCGGAATATCGTGAATGGAAAACAAGGTTAAACCAGCACTTAAGCCACGATCGCTTGAGGTCCAAAGATGAACGCCAGGAATTTCATTGAGGCCAGCTCTCAACCGATTACTGAGATATCGATCGCGCTCCTCGATGTTTTGTTTTCCTATCGTTAATTGCAGGTCGACGGCATCTGCCATGCCGAGTAAGGAGGGAACATTACGCTGCCCAACTGACTCATATCGCGTAGCCGTAGCATTTTCTCCAGGCGGACGACCCATGAGCGGCCAGATTTGATCCTGGATTTCCTGTTTGATATAGCACACGCCTGTGCCGCCACCCGCAAGCAGCCATTTTTGACCGGCCGCGGCATAATGATCGCAACCCATGTCATGGAAATTGAGGTCCAGCATGCCAAGTGGATGCGCTCCATCCACGGAAACTAGTATCCCATGCCGATGGGCCATTTCTGACAACAGCTTGATTGGCGTGACCAAACCCGTCACGTACGTAATATGACTCACCATAATCGCGCGAGTCCGTGGCGTGATCGCCTTTTCATACAGGTCAACAATCTGCTCCTGGCTTTCCGGTGGAGACGGAAGTTCGATGACGACAGGGCGAATCCCGCGACGTTCCATGAGCGTTAGATATGGACCCCGTCCCCCTCCATGTTCATGCGTGTTCCACAACACCTCGTCGCCTTCCTGCCAGTCGAGTCCATGCGCAAAGATATTCATGCCCTCAGTCGTGCTGCGTGTCAAAGCAATCTCAGCCGCCGAAGCACCAACGAATTGCGCAACCTTGTCACGAACTGCGTTGATCTCATCCCGACGATAATTGTCACTCGGATCCTCTGCAATCTCTCGCAGGATACGTTCATTCTTCTCCCTCACAACCCGCGGCATTGGTCCTTGTGTGCCGTTATTCATAAAAGCTAAGCCGTCGACGATATTGAACTGGGACCGCACCTTCCACCAATATGCCTCATCGAGTGCACCCATCGGACGCAACTCGTCGAGTGGCAGCGCCGACACTGATCGGGTTTGCGCCTCCAAGCTCATATTGAATAGACCGCTGGAAATCCCAGCAGCAGCAGCCATCGAACCGCCTAGAAAACGTCTGCGTGACAATCCAAGCCCGTTACCAGTCATATCGCACCTTTTCCTTATCTCTCGTAACGTCAAAACCCGTTACGGACTCCATTAAACCCATCGTATACGCGGTCAACAATGCCAATATCATGCCATGATAGCGATGTCGCGACCACTAGGCCAGTTCCAAAATTTTTTCTCATTCCTGAGTTATCCTTACTCTTACGATGGCACTTCTGGGTATTGATGTCGGAACCGGCGGGAGTCGAGCAATTTTAATTAATGAGCAAGGCAAGGTTCTAGCATCGGCGACCGAAAATCACGAGCCCTTCGCATCACCAAAGACCGGATGGGCTGAACAAGCACCGGAGGATTGGTGGCGAGCAAGTCAAATCGCCATTCGATCTGTGCTTAAGCAAGGTGCTCTCGACCCAGACACGGTGACCGGAATTGGACTCTCGGGTCAGATGCATGGGGCCGTCTTGCTTGATGCAAGTGGCTCCGTTGTGCGCCCGGCGATCATTTGGTGCGACCAACGTACCCAAACACAGTGCCAATGGCTAACCGACACGATTGGGACAGCTCGCCTCATCGAACTCACATCCAATCCAGCCCTCACAGGATTTACCCTGCCAAAACTTCTCTGGGTTCGCGAACACGAACCGAGCGAATGGACTCAAGTTAAACGTGTGCTCCTCCCGAAGGATTACGTCCGCTTACGCCTGACGGGAGCATACGCCACTGACGTTGCTGATGCATCGGGAACCCTGCTCTTCGACGTGGCCAATCGACGATGGTCACCTGAGATATTGGATGCAACAGGCCTGTCTCTGGACCATCTGCCGAGTGTCTTCGAGGGACCTGACGTGACTGGAGCAATAACTGCAGACGCTGCGAGTGCCACTGGTTTACCTGTTAAGACTCCAGTCGTCGCGGGTGGTGGAGATCAAGCTGCTGGCGCGGTTGGCATGGGAATCGTGCAACCTGGTGCTGTCAGTGCAACCATTGGGACTTCAGGAGTGGTTTTCGCCGCGACGGATCGGCCAGCACTTGACCCAGAGGGGCGCGTACACACGTTCTGTCATGCTGTGCCAAATCGCTGGCACGTCATGGGCGTGACACAAGCGGCGGGTCTTTCACTACGGTGGTTCCACAACGAATTCGGCACCGTGAAGAACGATGATGACCGAGACCCTTACGAACAACTATGTGATGAGGCAGCCACAATTGGTGCTGGCGCAGATGACCTCTTGTGGGCCCCCTACTTAATGGGTGAACGAACACCACACCTAGATCCGAATGCCCGCGCAGCACTCGTTGGGCTTACTGTCAGCCATACACGTGCTCATATTGTCCGTGCAATCCTTGAGGGTGTCGCGTTTAGTCTACGTGACTCGTTCACCATTTTTGAGGAAATGAAAGTGCCAGTTCAGGAAATTCGTCTAGGCGGTGGTGGAGCGAGGTCTACTCTCTGGCAACAAATTCAAGCTGACGTTTATGGCCAGCAGGTCTTAACCCTAACCGCAGAGGACGGCGCAGCGTACGGGGCTGCCTTACTCGCTGGTGTCGGAACTGGAGTCTGGTCATCTGTCGATGAGGCGTGCAACCAAACAGTAACCGTGGCAAGTCGCGTAGATCCTGACGTGAAGACGGCGGAGCATATGA
This sequence comes from Acidobacteriota bacterium, assembly GCA_003509065.1. The sequence goes on along the minus strand of DODG01000108.1, from coordinate 8,292 downwards.
CGGACCATTACACCCGCTATCGATCTCTGTACCCAGCCTTAAAAAAAGTAGCGTACACTTAACCTCAACAGTGAGTGATACATATGAGTACTGATTCCTATAAGCCACGCCCTGAGCACAAGTTTTCTTTCGGACTTTGGACCGTGGGTAACCGCGGCCGAGATCCCTTCGGTGATGCAGTACGTCCACCAGTCAAACCTGTCGATCTCGTTCACTTGCTCGGAGAAATTGGAGCTTGGGGCGTTAACCTGCATGACAACGATCTTGTGCCAATCGATGCAACCATTGCCGAGCGCAATCAAATTGTCCGTGATTTCAAGAAGGCGTGCGATGAGGCTACTGTCGTAACATCCATGGTCACCGCCAACCTTTTTTTTGATCCGGTCTTTCGCGATGGAGCCTTTACCGCAAATGATGCCGATGTGCGAGCTTATGCACTTCAAAAAACGCTACGGACAATGGATTTAGGTGCTGAACTAGGAGCTTCCATATACGTCATCTGGGGCGGCCGTGAAGGAACCGAGACCGACGCCTGTCGTCGGCCAGATGAGGCCATTAAGCGTCTTCGCGAGGCTGTTAACTACATATGCGAGTACAACATCGAACAGAATTACGGCTATCGAATAGCACTGGAGGCGAAACCTAACGAACCTCGTGGCGACCTTTACTTCCCAACCACCGGAGCATACCTTGGATTCATTGCAACACTCGCTTTCCCTGACATGGTTGGCGTCAACCCGGAAGTGGCGCATGAACAAATGTCCGGGTTGAATATGACCCACGCGGTCGCCCAAGCGTGGGAAGCAGGTAAATTGTTTCATGTCGACCTTAACGACCAATCACCTGGTCGTTACGATCAGGATTTCCGGTTTGGAGCAGCCAATCCAAAATCTGCCTTTTTTCTAGTAAAGTTTCTAGAAGATGTGAACTATGAAAACCCGCGGCACTTCGACGCGCATGCGTACCGTACCGAAGACCACGAAGGAGTCAAAGATTTCGCGCGTGGTTGCATGCGGACCTACTTAATCCTGAAAGAAAAGGCTCAGCAGTGGAATGCAGATCAAGAAATCCAATCTCTCCTGTCGGAGGTCACTGCTGCTCACGCTAACGCTTTCGCGATAGAACCTTACAGCAAGGACCATGTGCAAAAACTTTTGTCTTACGACTTTGACCGAGACGAAATCTTTTCGCATCGACTTCCCTATGAGCGGCTCGATCAGTTAACGATCGAAGTCTTGTTGGGAGTGCGCTAGTGTCGCTAAAGCGGATCCTTTGATTGTTGTAACTCATGCCGAATCCAATTTTTGAGGTTTGTGTCGATTCTGTCGACAGTGCCGTTGCAGCCGAACAAGGTGGGGCGACTCGGGTAGAGCTATGCGCAGCACTACTCGAAGGGGGACTGACACCGAGCGCCGGTACAATCGCCATAACACGAGCACAAGTCAGCATTGGCCTCCAGGTTATGATTCGACCGCGCGGTGGTGATTTTTTGTACTCTGATACTGAATTCGCCTCGATGAAGCATGACATTGAATTGGCCAAGCAACTCGGATCGAACGGCGTCGTGTTTGGTTTACTAACTGCGGCAGGTGACATTGACAGCGATCGAACGCGAGTATTACTGGACCTTGCCAAGCCGATGAATGTGACGTTTCACCGGGCGTTTGACATGACCCGTGACCCGATCGCTGCACTTGAAACACTCATTGAACTCGGCATTAACCGTGTCTTAACGTCTGGCCAAGAAGTTTCAGCATTGGAGGGCGCTGAATTATTACATGGTCTTCTCGTCCACGCTGACGACAAAATCATTGTCATGCCTGGTGGTGGTATTACCGAACAAAACATTAAGAAAGTACTCGATACGACAGGCGCAAAAGAAATTCACGTTACAGGAACCAGAACAAAAAACAGCGCGATGACGTTTCGAAACGACCGTTGCTTCATGGGTGGAGTTATACGCCCTCCTGAATATTCAATGACCATTACAGACGCAGATCGGATCCGGGCATTGGTGCAACAAATGAAATAAAATCAACACGGAAAATTTTGAAAGAAGATCACCGTGCGTGAATCCAATCGCATTCAAGAGGTTCGTCCACCGATCGTGCCAGTAGTCGAACGTATGATCAGTGCGACTCCTGGCACCATCTCGATGGCTCAAGGCATGGTTGCGTTCGCTCCGCCACATCAGGCTATCGACGCACTCGCCACCTTCCACGACGATCCTGCAAGCTATCGTTATGGTCCTGTCGAAGGCTTACCTTCACTTATCGAAGCCTTGGAAGAAAAACTAATTAATGAAAACGGAATCCACGTACGTCCGAACAGCCAGCTCGTAGTCACCGCCGGTAGTAACATGGCCTTCGTCCACGCCTTACTGGCCATTGCAGATTTCGGAGACGAAATTATCCTCGTTACTCCGTTCTACTTTAATCACGAAATGGCCGTGGTGATGGCAGGGTGTCGGTCAGTGCCCGTCGCTGTCGATGAGCACTGCCAGTTACAGCTCGATTTAATTCGGGCCGCCTTAACACCTCGCACTCGTGCCGTTGTCACCATTTCACCGAACAACCCCACCGGGGTGGTGTACTCACAAACAGTCCTGAGTGAAGTGAACTCCCTATGTCGTGAGCGTGAGATTTATCACATACACGACGAAGCATATGAGTATTTTGTCTACGATGATGCTACCCATTTTTCACCTGGCAGCATTACCGATGCTGGTGCGCACACGATTTCTATGTACTCATTCTCGAAAGCCTATGGATTTGCAGGTTGGCGGGTCGGCTACATGGTAATTCCCAAAGCACTTAGTGGAGCGATGGACAAGATTCAAGATACCGTCCTGATTTCGCCTCCTGCGGCAAGTCAGCGCGCGGCACTGGGTGCTCTCTCAGCCGGTGCCTCGTACTGCCGTCTGCACCTTCCAGCACTGGCCAAAGCACGCCAAGTTCTCCTTGACGAGTTGAGCCAGTTGTCCGACCTGTGCACAGTCCCTCCTGCGACGGGTGCCATGTACTACCTAGTGCGCATACATAAAACCATCGGCGCACTAGAACTCGTGACCCGATTAATTCACGAACATCAAGTCGCCGTCATGCCGGGCACTACCTTTGGCATCACAGATAGTTGTACGCTGCGAATCTCCTATGGTGCGCTCGACTACGAGTCAGCGCGCGAAGGAGCATCCAGATTAGCCAGCGGCCTTCGCGCCATTCTCGCTTGAGTATTACCAAACAGGTAAACACAGCCCGCACTGAAAAATGAGTAAGTCCGTTACGCACGAACGCCTCGCCGAATTACCAGTAGCTCTCATGCTAGACAACGTGCGGAGCCTATATAACGTTGGGGCTTTTTTTCGAACGGCCGATGCAGTCTGTATCGAAACGCTTTACCTCTCAGGCTATACAGGGTCACCGCCCAACAAAGAAATCACAAAGACGGCTCTCGGAGCAGAAACTACAGTCGCATGGGAGCGTACTCCTGATCCTGTTGCAACACTTCAGACACTTCGAGGAAGAGGATACGAACTGGTCGCTGTTGAAACAACGGAGTCGGCCGTCGACCTCTTCACGTGGCAACCATCTTTTCCGGTTTGTCTGTTGTTTGGCAACGAAGTTGAAGGAACAAGTCCTGCATTACTCGATCTTTGTGAGACACATGTACAGATCCCGATGCTGGGACGAAAACGGTCACTGAATGTTGCCACTGCCGGTGGGGTTGTACTGTATGAATTGCTGCGAAAATATCGCTATCCAGTTGAACGTGCGGAGCCAGGTTCTCCGGTACTCGTCCCTACTGGTGACGGCCCAGCACGCTCTCGCTAATTGCCATATACCCTCGACAGGCGCCAGTAAGTTGCGCGACTTCGAGATACTCATCAGTGATATGAGCGAGATGTTCTGATGACGGTCCGAAGCCAATCGTTGGAACATTAGCAACACCAGCACTATATGCCGCATTCGTGCAGAACTGATAGCTCGCGAACGACGGACTGAATCCAGCCGCATCGAGACCAGCTTTCGCACTTCGGACAAAGGAAGAGTCTTCGGACAGTTCCCATGGCGGATACCATTTCTCTTCACGCCACTCAATGCCGGTATAAGTCTTATAGTGAATTGAAGCGAGTTCAATGGTCGTGTCCCCAGCTTTCGCACGTTCACAGGCCGCATGTAATTCATCGACCAGGGCCTCGCGTGTTTCACCTGGAATCAGACGGCGTTCGTAAGTCACCTGACAGCCGCTCGGTACAACAGAATGGGCTGGATAAGGAATCGAAATGATGTCGGTCAAACACATCACGCCACTTCCAACAAACGAGTGCGCCGACATTTGGAGTGCTTCAATCTCAGCAATTACTCTACACATCTCGTGCACAGCATTGAGACCTTGAGCAGGACTGGAGGCATGAGATGGTCGACCGTGGGACTTCAGTATGAACTCGGCTCGCCCTCGACCCGCCCGAACCAAATTTAAATTGGACGATTCGCCTATGACTACGAAGTCTGGATGGTACCGATCCATAACACACCGCAGTGCCGCACCTTCAATCTGCTCTTCACCAACGGAAGCGGAGACCACGATACGACCTCTTAACCTCTCCCGATCTACGCAACCCGCAGCGTGTAACATGGCGGCCAGCGCACCCTTCATATCTGAACTACCTCGTCCGTAGATTCTTCCATCCACGAGTTCCGCACCGAATGGATCATGCGCCCACACCTCACGGGGAACAACGTCCACGGTATCCATATGAGCATCAAACAATAGGGTGGGGCCAGGCGTGGATCCATTCACGACCCCGATGACATTACCAGCCTCGTCCGTTTCAATCGCATCGAACGCGAGCTGTTTCATTTCATCGCGCACGCTAATTGCCATCGCATCTTCGTGACCCAGCACACTGGGAATCTTCACGAGCGCCCTGGCACACGCCACAAGTGAAAGTTCATCAAACGGTAGCGCCATCATTATTAATCCTCCCGCACAGCAGTACCAACGAAATCTGGACGTTGCCGTAGCTCACCTCAAACGCACAAACATCAATATGTCGCACCGTCGTCGAACAACACTTCCATGAGTGACAAGGGATCTACACGTGCCGTATTTAGCCTCACGGTCCAGTGGAGATGCGGACCCGTCACACGACCGGTAGCCCCAACGTAGCCCACGACATCACCAGAATCTACGACGTCCCCTTCCTCTACCGCAAATCCCGATAGATGGGCGAAAAACGAATAGAGACCGAGACCATGGTCCAGAATCACGCAGTTACCAGAAAAATAGAGATCCGACCGCAGCACGACACGTCCTTTATTCGGTGCAGTGACCGGTGTGCCTTCGATTGCACGGAAATCAGCACCACTATGAGGACTTCGCGGTTGACCGTTAAAGACACTGCGGCGACCGAAACTACTCGTGGCTTTGCCCGGTACCGGCGCGAGAAAGGAACCTCGCCAGACACGTTGCGGGGTTTGCGTTTCAAAAATTGTTGTTGTACGAGCGGTTTCCTGTTGAATGCGTGCCAACGCCTCTGGCGTAGGATTGACGTATTGAGGTGCCACCGTCAATTGTCGTGTTGCAAATTGCTTTGGTATCACGGTGAGCGGATAACGCACGTGTACGGGGCTCTCGTCCGCGGTTATGACCGTGACACTCACCAAATGCTCTCGCACCTCCACATCGAGGTCGACACCGATCAAACCTCGCCAGACCATTTGACCGGAGCTTGGATACAGCAAAATTGACTGCTCGAAGGCCGTCGCCTCGACACTTGCCACTGGCTGAGTCACTGATACAACAAGTTCAACCACCTCACCAGGTTGAATTGACCGCGCCTCATGGCTGACGCTCACCCGTGGCGTGGCAATAGTCTGCAACAAACCGGCTTCCGACCAAGGAACCATCCAAATTATGAGGCTTACAACTAAGAACTGGATGAGTTTGACAATCATACCGAGTGATGCCAGATCAGAACCTAAACTTTCCGATTGATTCCGGATTGCCCCACAAGTTACCACATCGCTGACAAGTCGTTCGACCGGAATGCTCTTCTGACATTTAGAACAGTTGCGTCCCTTTGCTTTCCATAGGAACATAGTCATGAAGGATCTGTGGGAAACACTTCGGGTTAAGGAGCCGCACATGAGTAATCCTGTATCCGCTGCCGAACGGCTAGCGCGCGGTCGACGGAAATTCTTGCAATTGGGAGCCGCCCTGAGTGGGTTACTGGTTGGTTGTCGACCCTCCTCGAGCGTTCCTCAACCAGGACCGTCCTTTCTGGGTGGCCCGGTCAGCGAGTACGGCCTCCGGTCTCAATTTGAAAAAACCGTTCGACTTTTCAGGAACTCGCTAAGTCAGGAAAATAATGGTAGCCAAACACCTCTACAAGACCTGGAAGGAATAATTACGCCAGCTGGGCTGCACTTCGAGCGTCATCATGCAGGTATTCCGGTCATCGATCCAACCGAGCATCGGCTGTTGTTGCACGGAATGGTTGAGCGCCCGTTGATCTTGACAGTTGAGGAACTTAAACGATTTCCTTCGCATTCTCAGATTAATTTTGTCGAATGTTCAGGCAATGGTCGTATTCACTGGGGCGATGCATCTGACAGAACGGCCCAGCAGATTCACGGACTCACCAGCTGTAGTGAATGGACCGGCGTAAAGTTGTCAGTACTGCTTAATGAGATCGGAGTACAGTCGGGCGCGAGCTGGATTCTGGTTGAGGGTGCCGATGCATGCAAGATGACCCGCAGTCTGCCGTTGGCTAAGGCCTACGACGATGCCGTTGTTGCCTACGCACAAAACGGCGAAGCCTTACGTCCCGCGCAGGGATACCCGTTACGGTTGCTCGTACCAGGATGGGAAGGCAACATTAACGTGAAATGGCTGCGACGTTTAAAAATTGTCGATCAGCCGTACATGACGAAGGACGAAACCTCCAAGTACACCGATCTCCTGGCTACTGGCGAAGCGCGGCAATTCAGCTTTATGATGGATGCGAAATCGCTGATTACACGACCCTCTGGAGGACAGCACTTACCTGGTCCTGGCTTCTGCGAAATCACGGGTTTGGCATGGTCGGGTCGCGGCACAATCACGAAGGTAGAGATCAGTACAAACGGTGGACGCTCCTGGCAAGATGCCCGACTGCAGGACCCAGTGTTACCCCTGGCTCATACCCGTTTTCGATTCGATTGGAACTGGGATGGCCGCGAAGCAGTCCTGCAGTCTCGATGCACCGACGAGACTGGTTACGTGCAGCCAACCCGCGACCAATTAATCGCGGCGCGTGGTACCAAGTCCTCTTATCACTACAATGGTATCCAAAGCTGGAAAGTGCTCTCGGATGGGACCGTACGCAATGTTCATGTGTAGCGTACGAATCGCGTCGCTACTCGTAATCGTGCTCTCAGGTTCCCTTGCGGCACAATCACAGCCCACCTCGCAACTGTTCAACATCGGCCGGACACCGACACCGGAGGAAATTTTGGCTTGGGATATTAGTGTGACACCAGATGGAGAGGGTCTCCCACTGGGCAGTGGGACGGCCGCCGAAGGTCGAAACATCTATAGCGTTCGCTGCACGGAATGCCATGGCGCCAGTGGTCGAGAGGGCCCTCACGATATTCTCGTGGGGGGAGAGGGTACGCTGGCCAGTGATACCCCACTTAAAACGGTTGGCAGCTTCTGGCCCTTCGCGCCCACATTGTGGGACTACATTAATCGGGCGATGCCGTTCGAAACCCCTGGCACGATGTCACCAGACGATGTGTATTCGACGGTCGCCTATGTTCTCTTTCTGAACGAACTCGTCGCGGAAGACCAACTCCTTGATGCCACTACATTGCCATTAATCAAAATGCCAAATCGTGATGGTTTCATACCGGACAACCGACCTGACGTTGGTCATCCCGTCATGTCTCCTGACCTGTAAGACTCTCACTGTCCCATTCGGGCTGCGGCCAGTACGACATCTGTCACAGCCACACTCACGTCAGCCAGGTGGAGCCCTGCTTCTTCGCGTGTCCGCGACCCAGGATTCGGTTGCTCTACCATCACCACATACACCACGATTCCCGTCGGACTTTCCCAAAAACCTGAACGGATTCGTGTCAGAGGATCGCTGTCCAGGGAACCACTCTTGAAGTAGTGCGAACCGGTTGGCCCGGCGTCTCCAGGAACATGCAGGATGTCCCACATCGCTTGAGTTGTGTCGGCATCGGTCTTCGGAACCCTACGGAATGCGATCCGTTGCAAAACCACTGCCAACGCAGCTGCCGTCGC
>DODG01000147.1:4724-6355 GCA_003509065.1 Acidobacteriota bacterium | reverse complement strand
TATATTTTGATGATCTAAAAGTTGGACAGGTTTTCGAAAGTGTCGGACGCACTATAACCAATCACGATGTTTTAACTTATGCTGGAATAACGGGAGATAATAATGAAGTGCACACTAACGACGAATTCGCAAAAAACACACCATTTAAAAAACGAATTGCCCATGGATTGCTCATTGTCGGTATCGCTTCAGGTCTGACACAGAGACTAGGCATATTCAATAGAAGTGCTATGGCAGCACTCGATCTGCAATGGACATTTAAGGCTCCCGTTGTGATCGGAGATACAATCCACATCCGCGTTACTATCGAAAACATGAGAGAGACCTCTAAAGGGGATCGTGGAATAGTAACCCGGCAGTACGACGTGCTCAATCAACGGGACGAAGTTGTACAGACCGGCAATTTCGTTGTAATGATGCACAAAAAACCAAAGTAGCAGTGAATTAATATTTCGTTCAATCTGCTTATTTTGATCACAACTTATCAATAAATTGTTAGCCAAGGAGAATCGAGATGAGTCAAAAGTTATCAGGCAAAGTCGCGTTGGTAACAGCCGCCGGTGGCGCAGGTATGGGGCAAGCAATTGCCCGGAGGTTCATCCAGGAAGGCGCCAGAGTTGTAGTCACCGATTCTCATGAACGCAGAATCAAAGAAGTTGCAAGTGAACTCTCATCGGAAATTGATGATGAGGTACTTGGACTCAAACTCGATGTGCGCTCACAAGATGATGTGAATTCTTGTGTGGAACAAACACTATCTACACATGGAACAATCGATATTCTTTATAACAATGCTGGAATAAACAAAATAAGTCCAGTTTGGGAGCTTTCTGATGAAGATTGGACGCTTATTCTCGATGTTTGCCTAACTGGGACATTTCGGTTAACGCGAGCGGTGCTACCGTCGATGATCAAACAAAAATCAGGTGCAATCATTAATGTCTCGTCAATAGCGGGCTGGCGTTCTGACGCGACGAGTGGTGGGCAATCTGCCTATGCAGCCGCAAAAGCAGGCGTCATGGGTTTAACTCGCAGCACTGCTGCCGAGGTAGGAGAACACGGAATCCGCGCGAACGCCATTGCTCCCGGTCTTATCTATAACCAATTTCTTGAACGGATTTATGATAAATCATGGTTTGAGATGCAGGAACAACAAAACTTGGTCGGCAGAATCGGCCAGTCAGACGACGTCGCAAGTCTCGCCGTATTTTTGGCGAGCGACGATTCAAGTTTTATCACCGGTGAAGTAATGTGTATAAGCGGAGGTCGTTATATGCACGCTTAGGCAGGTAGGCAGGAAATTACGAAATTACTCGCCCTTTCATAAAATTACAAAGCATGCGGCAACCTGACTCATTAACTGAAGACGGAGTTAAGCAATTTCGCCAACAGGGTTATTGGCAAGGGCGTCTGTTTGTTGACCTCATTGATAGCCATGCGACAGTTGCACCTGACAAAATTGCAATCATCGAGGCATCGACTCAAACTCGTCTGAGCTATCAGCAACTTCGTGATCAGACAAAAAACCTGGCAGCGAGCCTAGTTCGTTTAGGAATTGGCAAGTCCGATGTAGTCTCAATTCAAGCTCCAAACTGGCCTGAGCTGGTTATCTGTCACCTTGCGCTGAATCG
>DODG01000147.1:0-4343 GCA_003509065.1 Acidobacteriota bacterium | reverse complement strand
GAGAAGCCGATATAAAACACTTGTTAGAGCACACCAATGCTAAAGCATTTATCTACCCTGGCACTTACAAAGGGTTTGATTATCGGGTGATTCTTGAAAACATTAAGGATCAATTACCAGATTTACAGAAAAAAGTTGTGATGAGGGAAAACCCACTAGAAGGAGAGCTTTCTTTTGAAGCCCTGGCATCAGATAGTAGTTGGGTAGAGCAATTTGGAGATGATTTCCTCGAAGAGCATCGTCCTGATTCAGTGGAATCAAGACACATTATGGTTTCTTCGGGCACAACATCAAAGCCAAAATGTGCTGTGTACTGTGACGATGCAACAATATTTAAAATAGTTCAACAATATGGAAAATTCGCCTGTCATCTGACTTCTGATGATATTGCTGCAGCCATCGCGCCCGCGGGCACCGGTGCAACTGGCTATAGTTTTCCCGTCATGGCACCACTCTTATTTGGAGGCACGTCTGTTTTACTTGAACACTGGAGTAGCAAGACCGCTAAAACCGCTTTGGACCTAATTGAAACTTATCGTTGTACTTATGCTGTGATGATTCCAACCCAGTTGATAAAGTTACTAAATATAGAAAACATTGAAGACTATGACTTGACTTGCCTGCGGTTTATCACTACGGCTGGCGCCAAGTTACTGCCAGACACTGCGTTGGAAGCTGAGCGACGATTTTCCTGCATGATTCAGAATTTATATGGCACCACTGATGCCGGGGTTGCTACCTTAACTTCAGTAGATGATTCCCCCCAACAACGCTTAACTGAAGGCCGCCCTCCTCCTGGGCAAGAATTGAGAATCATCGATTCAGATGGAAGGCTTGTAAAATCTAATGAAGCTGGAGAAATTTGTTGGCGGGGTCCTAATCAAAGTTATGGTTTCTTCAATGCGCCCGAAGAAAATGAAAAGATTTGGGATGACGAAGGTTGGTATCATAGTGGGGACATTGGAACACTGGATGACAGCGGTTACTTGACAATTGTTGGACGTAAGAAAGACATGATCATCCGCGGCGGGCAAAATATTCATCCAGGCCAAATTGAAGAAATAATGTACCGACATCGGAAAGTTGTTGAAGTAGCAGTAATTCCCGTAAGTCACGAAGTACTTGGAGAAATTGCATGTGCAGTAATCCTGCCAACATCATTAGAATCACCACCAAGCCTGAATGAATTGAATCAATCTATTCTCGATGAAGGACTCCCGGTCTGGAGCCAGCCAGAACGTGTTCTTTTCGTTAAAGACTTTCCTCGGAATCCTGGTGGAAAGGTTGATAAGCGTGCATTAATTTGTAAGTTGTCGAGTCTAGATTTAAGTGGGTGAGCATGAATACTCACTCGAACGTGTACCTAAACTAAGCAAAAATGGAGGCTTCTAGTGTCTGAACCAATATTTGAAGACATTCTTTACCAAACAAACGATGGTATTGCGAGGATTACCATCAATCGGCCAAAAACACTAAACGCAATGCGTGATACGACCTTTGCGGAGCTTGCTGCCGCAATTGAACTGGCTGGTCAAGATAGAAAAATCGGCGTCATCGTACTTTCAGGCACTGGCGATCGGGCGTTTTCATCGGGCGGTGATGTGAAATGGGAAAAAGCAGGTGGCCTTGCAGATCGACATAGAGGAGTCAACCCACGTAATGTTCATGAGATGGTGCGTCATTGTGGAAAACCTGTAATTGCAGCAGTGAAAGGATATGCCATTGGTATGGGCAATCACTTAGCTTATTGCTGTGATTTAACGATCGCTGCCGACAATGCGATTTTTGGGCAAAATGGACCCCGTGTTGGCAGTCCCGCTGAAGGATGGATAGTCGGTTACGCCGCGCGCGTGGTTGGTGCAAAAAAAGCCCGGGAAATGTGGATGCTTTGTCGCCGATATAAGGCTGAAGAAGCTTTAGCGATGGGACTTTGCAACGTCGTTGTCCCTCTGGATGAACTCGATAGCGAGGTAGAAAAGTGGTGCGGAGAAATTCTTTCTTTAAGCCCAACCTGCCTGAAAGTCGTCAAAGCATCATTCGACGCAGACATAGATTACTTCCGTGACCCATCTCCCAATCACTTTCAAATGATGTTAGCTCCCGATTATTTCTCTACCGAAGAATCTAAAGAAGGTGCGAGCGCATTTTTAGAAAAACGCAAACCTGACTTCATGCAATTTCGCGTTTAGGGACGCTCACCAAATAGCGAAACTAATCTAGCCCACGCCGCTAAAAGGCTACGACTTGAGGTCGTGATTAACTGATTAGAACAAGTATGTATGACCAACCGGAAATGATGAACTCATATTAATGAATACGATTGTGCTAACGCTATAGTTCTAATTATGAATTTTCATCTGACCAATGACCAAGAGATGTTTGTTGAATCTGTACGTCGTTTTGCCCGCGCTCATCTGCAAGAAGGTGCGGTAGAGCGAGTTCGTTCACCTAATTATCCATGGGATGCCGCCAAGCTCATTGCGGACCAACAGCTGATGGGCATAACGCTTCCGGAAGAAGACGGCGGACTCGGTGGGACGCTAATGGATGCTGTCCTTGCAGTTGAGCAAATAACTTTAGTATGCCCGCGAAGTGCGGACGTCTTGCACGCTGGTAACTTTGGACCTGCACGAGCGCTGTCCGAATATGGTACGCCGGCTCAAAAAAATAAATACCTCGAGCCAACATTATCTGGTCATGGCCTAATTGCTATAGGAATGACGGAGCCAGAAGCGGGCTCCGCTCTAACTGAGCTCAAAACAACTGCCACGCCCGATGGAGATGGTTATCGTATCAATGGCACAAAAGTTTTCACTACCCACAGCATGGACGCAACGTCGATACTTGCATATGTACGTTTTGGACCCGGTATCGACGGAATCGGATCTGTTCTTATCGACATCAACGCAGAAGGTTTAACCTTTGGTGAAACCTCCAAGTACATGTCTGGCGATCTATGGAGACAACTGTACTTTAAGGATGTTTCCATATCACCGCACGATGTATTGCTGAAGGAAGGCGGATTTAAAAAACAGATATCTGCCTTCAATGCCGAACGTATCGGGAATAGTGCCAGGGCACTTGCTTTTGGCCGACATGCATTCAATATTGCTCGAGAGCACGTCCTTTATCGTCGGCAGTTTGGTAGGAGGCTGTGTGACTTCCAAGGCACGCAGTGGAAGTTTGCAGAAATGGCCATGAAACTAGAATCAGCTCAGCTCGTACTTTACAAGGCCGCTACCAACGCCGACAAGGACTTGCCGTCAGCAACCGAAACAGCAATGGCAAAACACATTTGTAACCAGGTCGGTTTTGAAGTTGCAAATGATGCTATGCAAACAATGGGTGCGACCGGTTATAGCGAGTCGACCCTAGTGGATTACTGCATGAGACGGGCTCGTGGACTACAAATTGCAGGTGGTTCGTTAGAGATGATGAAAAATAAGATTGCGGAGGGAGTTTTTGAGTGCCGTTTTCCGCAACGCCTGCCAGACGACTAATTTATAACTGAGACAATTCAACTATAAGGAAGAGGATCAACGGGTTTGGTAAACGTGATAGGCAAACTTACCGTGCTCTTTGATTAGAAAATATGTTGTGACTAACAGCCTTGCCAGCCAAATCGATCGAACAGGAACCTCTCCTGTGCGAGCAGGTTTAGAGATTGATATTGATGCTGTAGAAAGTTACTTCAAGGAGAATATAGATAACTTTTCCGGAAGCATTACAGTCACACAGTTCAAAGGTGGTCAGTCAAATCCCACGTATAAAGTAGAGGCTGACAATAAAGCTTGGGTTATACGAAGGAAGCCGCCAGGAACATTAGTCCCGTCTGCTCATGCGGTTGATCGTGAATACCGGATTTTGTGCGCTCTTCAACAAACTGACGTACCTGTTCCAAAGGCTTTTTCTCTCTGCATGGACAAAAATGTCCTTGGGACAGAATTTTTTGTTATGGAGTTTCTCAATGGTCGCGTGTTTTGGGACCGATTATTGCCTGATATGACTACCAATCAACGAATGAAAATCTATGACGCACTTAACAATGGTATCTCGACACTACACGGCGTTGATGCTAACGAGGTAGGGTTAGATACCTTTGGAAAAAGCGGAGGCTACGTAGACCGACAGTTAAGACGGTGGGGACGACAATATCTAGAGGCGGATGATGAACGCATACCCGAAATGGATAATCTCATCGGCTGGCTAAAAGACCACAATCCGAAGAATCAAGAAACTTCTATAGTGCATGGCGACCTTACCTTAAACAACGTCATCTTCCATCCGAGCGCGCCAGATATTATTGGTATCTTAGACTGGGAGCTTTCCACACTAGGTAATCC
>DODG01000118.1 GCA_003509065.1 Acidobacteriota bacterium | reverse complement strand
ACGGGTTTTTCGCTTTTGGTCGCATTGACTGTGACACGAGCAGTTTCTTTTGAACTATTAGGAACATTAGGCGCTTTAACCAAACGTAATTGCCGTTCGTTTAATTCGATACGGGCATTGCCCATTTGCAGTTCAACGATTCCATCGGGATTAACCTCTATAACAACGGCCTGAACGTCCAGGCCTTTAATCTCCACTTGATCCCCAGATTGCAGAGGCCGATTTAGGTCAGGATCTGTTGATATTTCGTTTTCTGGTGGTGGAGCCAATGGCAGCCATGTAGGATCTGAGAACTGGTTGCGAATACGGCCAATTGCGCGTTGTGCAGTCGCAAGATCTTTATCATCACGTACTTTGCTGACTATTTTTCTTAAGCTGCGTCGGATTTCTTCCGTCTCGCGTCGAAGTTCCACACGCGATTTTTCGATCATGTTTTCTTGTGAACGAGTCACATTACTTAGTTTGTTTTGGAGATCTTTTCGTGTTGTTTCAGCTTGAATCTTAGCTTTTTCGGCTTCTTCTCGAATTCGACTGGTTTCCTCCCGCTCTCGATGAAGCTGTTCCAGAATACTTTCAGCCTCTGCTCGACTAGGATCCATCATCGATTCAGCGTTAGCGAGCATATGGCTCGGCATTCCCAGATGTTTGGCAACGTGGATAGCATAGCTACGTCCTGGAATGCCCATTAGCACCTGGTAAGTGGGCATCATCGTATCGGGATTAAGTTCAACCGAAGCGTTTTGAAGGTCTTCGGACTCTGCAGCATACTCAGCGACTGCTCGGTAGTGTGATGTGATAGCGATTGGCATTTCGTTGGCAGCTGCATGGGCTAATACTGATCGTGCGAGGGCAGATCCTTCTTCTGGGTCAGTTCCTGTTCCCAGCTCATCAAGCAGAATTAGCGAATTTGAGGTCGCATCAACCAAGATATTGATCACTCGACCCATATGCGACGAGAACGTTGAAACAGACCGTTCGATAGATTGGGAGTCTCCAATATCTGCGTATACGGCGTCGAAAATTGCTATATCGCCATTGATTACAGGTACTTGCATGCCGGCTTGATGCATAAGAGCGAAAAGACCGATGGTTTTGATAGCTACAGTTTTTCCACCGGTGTTAGGTCCTGTAATGACAAGTCCTCGGAATCCAGGACCGATATTAATTGTGATGGGTACTGCATTATTACCAAGAAGAGGATGCCGGGCACCAACAAGATTAATAACGTTATCCGATCCGGCAGGCATAGTTCCCATACGCCTGCCTCCCATTGATATCGAGAGCCGAGCCCGAGCTACGATGAAATCGATCGCCGCCGCAGCTTCTAAAGAGATCAGTGCATCATCTTCTCGATCGCCGATCAGCCGTGAAGCCCTGCGCAGAATGCGTTCTTCTTCTCTCTGAGCCTCTGCAGCTGTCTCTCGCCACGTGTTGCAAAGGTCTACTGCTTTCATTGGTTCTACAAAAAGCGTAGATCCGCTGCCAGATACGTCATGTACGATTCCAGGCACGGACTCTCTGGCATCGGCGCGTACTTCGAGAACTAGTCGCTCACCTCGTGTCGCAATTGCTGTCGATTGCAGGGACTGCCTAACCGCCTTGCTGTTTGCGATACGTTCCATTGCACGCATTACCCGTTGGAACGTTTTACTCACGTTCGCTCTTAATCTGGCCAATTTTGGAGTGGCTGAGCTGAGCACTTCTCCTTTACTAGAGATCGACTTAAAAATTTCTTCACTCAGATCTCTCATGTTGGGGATATCTGCGGCTATTTCTTCCAGCCGAGGTGCTTGCCCTTTCATCGATGCCACGGTGTTGCGCGCTGTCCATATG
This sequence comes from Acidobacteriota bacterium, assembly GCA_003509065.1. The sequence goes on along the minus strand of DODG01000118.1, from coordinate 2,557 downwards.
GAGTCGAGCAAGAATAGGATCGAAACGATTTCCTCTCCAGTGAGCATTCCGTCGATAGCTGCACGCCTAAGAAGAGCGCGAGGATCGCGAGCTCCCGCTAGGCCTATGTCGCCGACCGTCGACAGCATTAACACCGCTTGTGCTGTCTCTTCCTGTAGTCTCTCTACATCTTCCATGTGAAGTAGTGGTGCAACTGTCATGGCCATTTCATGGGACATAAAAAAACGGGTGCGATCGGCTAGGAGCGCTCGAACATTCGTAAACTCGAGTAATTCCCATGCTTGTTGCTGAAGTTCAGATTCTTCACTTGACTGTTCTGGAGACGTGGCTTGATCACCTCCAGATGTCGGTGTTATGTCGGGATTTTGATTTGGCGGATTCATGACGCTGGGGATTGTATTGTGATTGACTTGTTTATACTCGGCTTTACGATTTGTATTTTCACCAATAAATTTTTCTAATAGATAAAACCGTAAATGAAGTACTCTGAAGAACTCACAGAGCCTGACCGACAGATCTTTCTAAGCATGTCAAAGTTGTTGGATGCCGCGGGTCTCGACTATCGGGGCCGATTTATTGATCTGGATGATCATCGTGTGCACTACCTTGATTACGGTGAAGGGCCGCCGGTTTTGATGCTTCACGGCGGTGGAGCAGGATCAGCAATTTGGTTCAAACAGATTAAGGTATTATCCAAAACCCGACGTGTGATTGCACCAGACCTTCAGGTATTTGGCCTGTCGAGTCAGGATGCGTATAAAGCGCCGTTTCTTCCATATATCTTGAGTTATATGGTTCGACTGTTTGACGCGCTTGGTCTTAGTCGCGTCGATGTCGTGGGACTTTCTATGGGTGCACAAGCCGCTTTAGCCATGGCGTTGGAGCATCCGGATCGACTGGGTAAATTGATAGTTATCGATTCTGCTGGGCTGGGTCGAGATTTCCCTTTAGTTTTTAAGTTGGCGAATGTTCCATTATTTGGCCGATTGATTGTTAAGCCGAATCGATGGGGGCAGGACTTTTATTTTAAAACGATGGAAGTTGTCGATTCGGATTTTGCAGAAGCCTCAGCATATAAGCAGTACGCTTATGATGTGACCCTACCGGATGGGCATGGTCGTGCAATGAGATCAAGTCTGGCTGTTATTACAAGTTTTAAGGGTCAAAAATCTATATTTACGGATGAAGAATTGGCCTCTATAACGACCCCCACACTTGCTATTTGGGGAGCAGAAGATCAGGTTTTCCCCGTAGAGCACGGCTATCGTTTAGCCCATCTCTTGCCCAATGCGAGTCTGCACATTATTGAGGATGCCAGGCACGTGCCCTTTCTGGACCATCCTCATAGGGTGAATGATTTGATTACGGGCTTCTTAAACGATCTCTAGATTCCGAGCACATCACCTACACCGAGTCTGACCGATTCGGCCCACTTAGCTGACAGAACCTTCCCTGAACCTGATTCTCGTACTCGTCCTATGCTGATATTACCGTCACTGGTAGACACATCAATTCCAAACTCGTCGATGGATAAAACGGTACCAGGAGTCGCACGATTGCCAGATGAGGCTGTCGCATCATATAACGAAAGTTTTGCTCCTTTGAAGGTAGTGTTGGCTCCGGGTTGTGGATCTGCGCCGCGGATCATGTTGAAAATGGTATTTGTAGATTCCCCCCAGTCGACTTGAACATCATCGGCTTTGCACCATCCTTCGTAGGTTGCCATAGATTCATCTTGAACTGCCTTCGGTGCTTTTCCAGATCGGACGAGTTCAACAGATTCGATTATTGCCTCCACACCTAGTGGGAATAGTTTTTTGAAATAAAGGTCGCCGAGAGTGTCCTCTGGAGTAATTTCGACTTCTTTTTGTATCAATACTGGTCCGGTATCAAGTCCGTTGTCTGGCCAAAATATTGTCAGACCTGTTTTGGATTCTCCATTAATTATTGGCCAGTTTATTGAACTGGGTCCGCGGTGCAGAGGGAGAAGTGAAGGGTGGTATTGAATAGTACCTAGAATCGGAGAATTGATCATTTCCATCGGCACGATGTCTGTTACGAATGCCATGATGCAAAGTTCAGGTTCCAGAGATTTGAATTGAGTTACTGCTTCTTGGTCACGGAGACGTTTGAATCCGAAAACTGGCACGTTTAAGGCGTTGGCTGCCTCAGATATCGGATCGGCTGGTCGCCCCTCTCTAGTGGGTGGAGCGAATACTCCTACGATGTCATCAACATCGTTTACGGCTAATGTCTCTAAGACTGACTTTCCAAATGCTGACTGACCGATAATAGAAATTCTCATTTTTCTCTCTTCAACTGAATAAAATAAATTCTTCAGGATGGAGTGTTGCCTCTAACACTATTGGGTCCGGCTGTTGGATTATCCGACTTACGGGTTAATATTGATAGTGGTTTTCAGTAATGCGTCCATAAATATCGCCATGGAGTTTATTAGATTTGACCATTTCGGACGATTCTCAAAGTGAAGTTAACAAGTCGGATATAGAGTTCCCGCCAAAGACTTCTGATGATTTTTTTCGACGTGGCCTTAAGA
>DODG01000165.1 GCA_003509065.1 Acidobacteriota bacterium | reverse complement strand
ACTATTTCGTCGTGGACTTGCGATCCCAATAACTCCGCTACTGCAGGACCTCGGCCGATACCGACTGATTTGATTGCAGGGATAGACATTAAAGCTTGGGCAAAACGTCCATCTAGTTTTCGATCCCATTGCACATAGCTACCGAGTCCAACTGGGACTCCATGAACGATTACTTCGAACGTGCCTCCCAAGGTGTCTCCCGCCGCCCGGGCTTTATCAATAGCGGCAGTCATCTGTTTTTCCAGCTCGCGATCGACGCATCGAAGAGGTGAGTCAGCCGGTATTGCCTGTGCCTTTTTGAAAGTTACGGCCAAAGGATCGTTTAGAGAGAAGCCGCCTATCCTAGTAACGTGACTGATAATTTCAATTCCGAAATGTTGCAGAAGTTGTCGAGCTATCGCCCCTGCTGCAACCCTTGCCGCTGTTTCCCGTGCGCTTGCTCTTTCGAGAATATCTCGAATGTCTTGCCTGGCGTATTTCAAGCTTCCTGCAAGGTCCGCATGGCCAGGTCGAGGTTTCGAAACGACTGGTCTTGAGCGTGACTTTTCATCAGGCTCATGGTTGTCCGGCGCTTCAACCCTCATGGTGCTTTCCCAGTTAATCCAGTCCTTATTTTCAATAAGCATGGAAATAGGACCGCCGATCGTCTGGCCAGCTCGAACTCCAGATAAGATCTGGGCGCGATCGGATTCGATTTTCATACGATTTCCACGGCCGTATCCACCTTGGCGACGACGAAGATCATTCGTAATGGCATCGAAATCTAGTGTTAGGCCAGCGGGAATTCCTTCAAGAATAACCACCAAGCCTTGACCATGAGATTCACCTGCTGTTAAGAAGCGCAACATATACAGTTATTTTACACGAAGTTATGGAAGCGTTTTACCAGAGTGTCAGACTGTCCGTTTCCTGCCGACCGAGCGGTTTCGATGATTAGTGGTGAATCGCCAGGGTGTAGAAGTTATCCGAATAGGAGATTAACAATGAACACTGCTGCCAAAATTCCTGCGACGTCAGCCATTAGACAAGAAATGATCGCGTGTCGAGCTTTAACGATACCGATAGCCCCAAAATATACGGCCAAGGTGTAGAAAGTTGTCTCAGTGCTACCCTGAAAAGTGCTGACCATGTAGCCAATCAAGGAATCGGGGCCATGAGTGTTCATGGTCTCAGCCATGATGCCAAATGCTCCAGATCCTGAAAGCGGCCGGAGGAGTGCCATTGGCAGTGCTTCCGGTGGCATCTGGATTAAGGTGGTAATCGGTCCAACCATGATGCTGATTAAATCAATTCCACCGGAGGCTCGAAACATTGCAATCGCAACGATGATGGCAACCAAATACGGAATAATCCGGAGTGCGACTTCGAATCCCTGCTTCGCACCTGTAATCAATGATTCATAAACTCGAACTCCATGTGCCCATCCATATAATATGAGGCTCGCGATGATTACCGGCAGACTCCAGTTGGACATAATGCTGCGAGCAAGGTCGTCGACGGAGGAATCGGTTGGCATTGTTAGTATGTGACGAATGAAAAGACCGATAAAGGTAATCCAAAAAGCGAGAACAACCCACCGGCGTTTTGATATTTCTCTAGATGGATTTCCTTCTAAGCCTGTGTCATCAATACTCGTAACCTCTTGTGACTTGGTGGCGTTGTCCTTTAATTCTTGTTTAGCCGGTAACCCGGGAGGTTCGGATACTCGGTAATATGGTAATCGTGAGAGCAATGTAGCCGCCAGAACGCCAACGATTGTTGCGCAGCCACTCGCAAACCAGGTGGGTAGTAATATTCCTGCTGCGTCTGCAGACCCAAGCGATGCCCGAAGACCAATTACACCTGACGGCAACGCGGCCAAGCCAGCAGTATTAATGGCTAGAAAAAGCACCATAGCATTGCTAGCGGTTCCTTTACTGCTGTTTAACTTATCAAGTTCTTCCATCGCTCGAATGCCAAATGGAGTTGCTGCATTTCCCAGGCCGAGCATATTACTTGAGATGTTGAGTATCATGGCGCTCATTGCCGGATGGTCGCTTGGTACACTTGGGAAAAGTAAGCGCATCACGGGTCCGATGGCTCGAGCCACGCGCCGCAAAAGCCCCGCATCTTCTGCGACCCGCATTAGACCAAGAAAGAAGGCCATTACTCCAACGAGTCCAATGGCAAGTGTCACTGCATCACCCGCAGATGACAAGACAGCCTGACTAACTTGCTCCATGCGATCCGTTAAGGCAGCGAGCAAAATTGAGGCGACGATTACAAATACGAATAATCCATTTAACATATGGTTGCTCGCATGATAATCGCAATGATCATGGTTTGTGTGAGGGGAAATGTTACGGCACAGTACTTAGCCATTTTACGTTAGCCGTGCCAGTATTGTTCATGACATCCGTGGCTCGGACTACGATTTCAGCTATTGACGACTGTGGCGTAATCGTTATTTCAAATTCTTCACGCTGTGAATCGAAAATTCCGTCGCTTGGATGTGCTGCTACCCAAGAACTAGCGTCCAAAGAGTACTCGACCTGCTCAATCGAAGACCGTGCATCCTGCACCACGAACGATAGGGACAGGTCCGTCAGTTCTTGACGAATCGGCATCAATTCGATCTTAGGAGCGGTGTTGTCGATTGTGAAAACAGTGCTTTCACGCTGAGCTGTCAGGCTTGCATTAGGCAGATTGGCGAGAGCATCGGACGCTGTGATGGCGATTACATAATCACCGTCAGGAACCGATGTGGTGTCCCAGACAAAAATTGGTTGCCATAAATTCTCGATCAAGATATTCCACGACATACTTCCTTCATTACGATAGCGGACCTGATAGAGAAGGCGATTATCATCAGGATCGGTTGCTACCCATTCGAAGGTTTGTAGCCCCTTGCGATAAGCTCGACGTCCCGTTAAAGGGGTAGTCGCTTGTCTTGTCGCTTGAGCTTCAATGGTGATCCCCTGCTTAGTATTCAAAGCACTGTTATCGTAGCCAGCGATTTCAAAATCTCCATTTGAAAATGCTTTTTGAAAAACAGTTCCGGCTGGATGCGCCGTAACAGAGGAGAGTATCGGCTTCAGATTTCTTGGAAGATAGGAAACAGTAACCGAAGTGAGCATAGGTGAACTGTTCCGTTCACCTTTGTAGAGCACTGCCTTCCATTGGAAGTACCGCGCCTTTGGGCTTTCGATATGGCTTCCAGTCGGATGTTCATAAGCTTCGGACCAGGCGCTCCAGTTGTTGCCAGGGTTTCTGGTATTTCCAGAACGGGTAAAAATATCTACGCGACTGTCACCTGGTGTAGAGGACCGCCATTTGACTGTGCTCCACGTCGATATATTGGTTGCGTCTTTGACCTCTGAAAAGTAGGTACCTTCGAGGGCTAGTGTATTGGTAACCCCAAAAACTTTTCCGGGATTAGCCGTTGCAAAATGGGTGACACCTTTCGATGATTGCATGAAAGCGGTCACCTGTTGCGCCGGCGTAGTGGCAAGGAGCGTAGCCCTAACGGGATTGCCAGAGAGACGAAGGATTCTACCTTCCTGACCTGTTGCTATAAGCAGACTTCCATCACTATCAATGAGTAGATCGTAGGGAACCTCGCTAGTTGAGGACCAGTAGATATCCCACATACCGTCTGGGAGAATGTGGTACACGGCGCCCGTGGCATCTTCCAAATTGGAGCTATAAGTTTGTGTTGAACGTGTGCTGACATTCACAGCAGTAGAGATGTCAGCTTCCGGCAAGCCGGTAGTAGTTACTGTGTTTTGCATCGAGTCGACGGCCGAATCACGCAGTGCTGCGACATAGAATGATCCATCTGGAGCATGGGTTATGGCCCGGACTTCGGTGAATGGTGATTCGAGAAGTAAAAATCCGTTTCCTGCCACATCGATTCGAATGACTTGTCCTGGCGATTCTGTGGTAGCAATCAAATTACCCTGTGGATCAATTCCAAGCGCAATGATATGGGTTGCTGTTGCGTCGTAAAAGATTTCTCCCTCACCGTTTGGGGTAATTTTATAAATCGCCCCGCTTCGTCCTGTAGCCGCATATAAGGTGCCACTGGGATCAACAGTGAGCGCCCAGATATATGTTTCCTCAGGGTCATAGATTGGTTCTGCACTACCGTCAGGTGCGAGGCGGTAAATTTTTCCGTTTGGATTCGTTCCTGCATAAACGGAACCGTCGGGTCCAGAAGCAAGGGCATGAACTTCAAGTTCTTCTACCTCAAAGGTTAGGTGAGTTGGCTGGCTTTCGCTAAATCGATAAATGTGACCATTACTACTCGTACCTAACCAGAGAGCTCCGTCAGTTGCTTCTTGAAGTGCCCAAATTATGGGCGTGTTGGGATTGTGCAACTCATTAATTTGCGGCCCCAACATCAACTGGCCGCTTTCATGAACCGCTAAATTTTCTAGTTCTCCGCTTAAAAGCTGGTCGCGACTCGAAACGTGCCATGTAATTGGCACAGCTGCTAGTCCCTGGGTTATTTGCCACGCAATAAGGAAGAGTAAGCAAAGAATTAATTGAAAGCGCATATCGATTCTATGTTGTTTTGAAAAAATCGGTCATTGTGCAGTGATTTCTAAATGCAGCAAGTGAAGGCCTTCTACTGCATACTCGCTTAAGGTGTCTGTCTCATAGAAAGTAGCTTTTGTCAGTGGAGTCGTTGTGCCACTGCTGCCGTCAGAGCGATAAATATTTAACATTGAAGGTGGGAGAGAGGTGAAGTGCTCTCCTCGAACCACCGCACCGTAATCATCACCAAAAAGACGAACATAGATACGATTGTTTTGCCGCGCATTGTTTAGCAATCTAATCAAGTGAGTCATATTACGCGGTTTTACTGGAGGACGAACTTCTTGTTGTTCCCACAGGGTGAATTGTGGTCCTCCGGAGACCAGTAAAGATAAATTGGCTGGGGCATTGATTGGGATTTCGATTGGAAGGGTTCGAAGAGTTTCACTTCCTCGGTAGTTCCGCGTCGTAATGTTGAGGTCTATCACTTGACCCGGGTAAAGTCGAACTTGGTCTAACCAAACGCGTTCGATTGTTTCAATCTTAGTTTCTTCTACAGCAGTGATTATGAGTGAAAGTTCTTCAATGCGTGCCTCTTCATAATCGTTATTTAGCAACATTACGAGTGGTCCAGCTACTGACGTGGCAGCGCTTATTGCGGATGACGGCCCTGTATAGATGTTATCGAAGAGCACATCGTTTTGATCGGTGATTTTGGCTCGTCCACTCAGAGCGTAGGTAGCAGTTCCAATTTCTCGTCCGTATGCCGTCAAAGTGCTCAAAACCGAGACATATGCGAGAAGTGGCGTCAGGAGTTGATCGTGTGCCATATCGAATTTCATCATTCGTTGTTCGACACTCGAATGTGGAGCGGTGAGAGACACGGTAACTGGAATTACTCTTGCGGCCATACCGAGGGTGCCAGCGATTGCGGTGGGCTGGTCTTGTTGAAACACTCCAATAGGCTCACCAACGACTGCAATTCGTGTGGAGGATAAAAGGCTTGGGAGTACAATCTGCACCTCCGCGCGGTGCATTCTAAAATCCGTTGGACCTAGATTTTGGAAGCGATGACCAAATGCATAAACACGATTACCCTCAACCAGTGTGGTCGTACCTGTTCCAGCGACAAATAGGTCTCCACTGATCAGGCTGATCGCGATAGGATCGCCGGCACGAAGAGGGATAGAAACGTTTCTCTCTTGCTCATCCTGAACAGTTCCAACACCAAAGACTGGAGAAATACTGTTACTTGAAAATGAATCACTCAGGAATTGAAGAGAATCGTCGGTGAATCCACCAAAGACAAGAGGAGTGTCAATCGGTCGGAGGAGTGCGGCGAGTCGGTTCGCGCTCTCTTGAGACAAGCCTCTACCGATCACATTGCCAAGACTAGAATCAGAAGAGTTATTCTGTAGTAACGAGTGCTTGAAAGCGCCAAGAAAACTCTCATTCGTAATCGGAAGAGTGAGGTTGACCTGACGTGACGGTGGTCTCAGGTTTGGTCGAGAAACCGCTTCTATCATGTCGGCAATGGGCGTGATACCTGCAATTGGCTCTTGCACGAACTGTCCCAATGCGTGTGACACAGCGCCAACGAGTCTATTGTTAATATAGACAGGGCTTCCACTCATGCCCTGAATTACTCCGGTCTCAGCTAATGGACCTCCTGCGAGCCGAGCAAGAATAAGACTTCTTTGTGGGCCATTAATATTCTTTAGAATACCGAGGATCTGAACAGTGAACTCTTCTCGTTTACTGCCCTCAAATACAGTAATACCGACACCCGTCATGCCTGCCTTAACTTCTTGCAGGGGCATGAAATCGGTTGATGCCAGTAACCAATTGGGACTGGTTAGAATTAATGCGCCAGTAATTAAGGTGCGTCTTAGCATAAAGTTCAAGTTAGGAGCTGAGGACGTTATAGTCAACTAAGTGTTTATGGGTCAAGGAGAAAAC